>JAFCBX010000025.1 GCA_017610505.1 Methanosarcinales archaeon
TAAAAGGATAGATGAAGAGAAAAATAGTGAGATTGAAAAAAGGGACAGTGTGATTGACGATTTGAATAAAGAGATTAAAAGGATAGATGAAGAGAAAAATAGTGAGATTAAAAGATTAACAGAAGAAAAAAATAATATAATAAAAAACTTAAATGATCGGTTGCAGGAAATTACTCTGTCAAAAGGCTACAAAGTACTCACAGAAATACATAAAATCAGGAAAAAAATAGGTCTAATCTAACCCTTTTTGATTCTCCAATGGGCTTTAATATAAAAAGTGCCAAAATCAGGTATATGATTTTTAATAACTTTAAAATTATATAATTTTGTGTGCACATCATATGGAGTAAAATTATTGTAAGGGTGAATTGCAACTGTAACTAAATAGTTTCCCTCTAAGAGTGGCAGGCTATCAATAGTGTAGTATACCTTGCCCTTTCCTTTTATAAAATCTATCTTAAAATTATGGAATTTTGTGTTTGGTCCAGTAATATGTGTGCCATCATCCTCAAAAATTCCAATACCAAAAACAGGATTATTCACTTTTTTAAAAGCATTGTAATTTATTTCTATTGTAAATTTGCTTCCTGGCCTAAACCTATTGGTTTCATTGTCATTTAAGCCCAAAAATCTTACTGAAATAATTTTAACATCTGAATTTTTTCTTTGAGTTTTGGTAAGCTTTTGTTTTTTGTTCATTTCCTCAACTAACTTTTTCCTTTTTTGTTTTAAACCAGAAATCTCTTTTTCATATTCTCTTGCTTTCTCTTTATTTTTAGATATTAAATAGTTCTTTTTTTTCAGCTGCAAATTAAATATGCTATCATTTATATTAAGAATTGTTTTTCTTAAAACAACGATTATACCTTCTAATTCTTCATCATTTAATTTTTTTCTTTTGATATTTTTTTTTATGTTTTTAATATTATATTCACTTTCTTTACCTAATTGAAAAATTCTTATGAATATATCCTCCACTTCCCTTAATAACTTTTCTTTAATCTTTTGATTTTTTGTTTGTTCTAGTTCTTTTTCAAGCAATTCTTTTAGTTCTTTTAAAACATTAATTTCTCTTTTTGTTCCTTTAAGGAAATCTAATTGCTCATGCATCAGCATTTTTAAAGTCTGAATGATTTTATTTTTTTCTGATTTATCACAAAATCTGATTTTAATAATCAGAAGGTTCTTAAGATTTTCTAGGATTTCATATTTTTGGTTTTCAAGTTTTTTTATTGATCCTTCATTATTTTTGTTATAAGCAAATTCCAATTTATGCTGAATCAAATCTAAATTTATTTCTAGTACATACTTATAATTTTCAAATAAATTAGATAAACTAAACTTCAATTCATCTATCTTCCATTTATTTTTTTCAATTTGTTGTTTTAGGCTCTTTATTTTGAACCTATTAAAAACATTTTTTTTTGTTTTGTTTATAGAATTAATAATATTTTCCTGCTCTTTTTTTAGTCTTGAAATCATTCTGATTTTTTTATTAAGATTATTAAAAATTGAGTTTTTATTGGTTTTGTAAACACTTTCCAGATAAAGAGATATTACTTTATCAGGATAGCCTATTGTTTTAATTTTTCCATCTTTCAAAAATATTGCCTTATCACATACTGTCTTGATTTGCTCCATTGAATGGGAAACAAAAACAATAGTTTTGCCATTATTTTTTAAATTCTTAATTTTGTTAAAACTCTTTTTTTGAAATGATTCATCACCTACAGCAATTACCTCATCTATCAGAAGTATATCTGGATTGTTCATCATAGCTGTACTAAATACAAGCCGCATTTGCATTCCTGTGGAGTATGTTCTTAGCTTGGCATCAATGAATTTTTTTAATCCGGAGAATTCGATGATGCTATTAAGCTTTTTTTTAATTTCATTTCTTGGAAGGCCAAGAAGCGCTCCATACAAAAAGATATTTTCCCTCCCAGTAAACTCTGGCTGAAGCCCTACCCCAAGCTCAATAAAAGACATTAATTTTCCTTTTACATCTACAGTTCCAGAAGTTGGCTTTAGTATTCCAGCAATAATTTTGAGGAGTGTTGTCTTTCCAGAGCCATTCTCACCTATTATTCCCAGGGCCTCTCCTTTTTTAAGATTAAAACTTATGTTTTTAAGTGCATAAAAGTCTTCAAATCGATTCTTTAAGCTAATCTCCTCATGCTCCAGCTTGAATGATTTGGTTATATTTTTTAGGGTTATAACTTCCATTTATAGCTCCTCTGCAAAATAAGGTGATTTTTTCCTGAAAAATAAGAGTCCTAAAACAAATATTAAAATACAGATAATTAAAGTAATTAGTACTTGCCTAAGCTCTGGTGTATAGTGGTATATCAGTATGTCTCTTGTTTCATTTATTAATCTTGCCATTGGGTTAAGCATGTAATATTTTAAATATTTTTCTGGCACCATTGTTTCCCTGTAGATAATTGGTGTTACCCAAAATCCTATCAGCAATAAAAAACTCCAGATATGAGATAATTCCCTGAATTTAGGGTAAATGGCTGAGAGAAAAAAAGAAATTCCCAACACAAATATAAAAAGTTCAATCAGGTAAAAAGGCAATATTATTGCAATTGCAGTTAGTTTAACTTTGAATATGAGTGTGAACAAAAAAAATATGATAAGGTTTAATAATAAGCTAATGAATGAAGAAAGGCATGAACTTACAACTATAACATAATTTGGAAAACTTATTTTCTTGATAATATTTCCATGCGCTAATAACAAATTCATGCTGGTAGTTGTTGCTTCCGATAGAAAGTTCCAGAAAATGATTCCTATCAAAAGAAAAAGCTGGTAGTGTGGAACATCAAGCTTCATTATAATTGAGAAAACTACATATAGTGTTGCCAGCATCAGTAAAGGTGTCAGAACTGACCAGAGATAACCAATCGAGGAATTCTTGTATTTTAATTTAAAATTATCAATAGTAAATTCCCTTATTAAATGCAAATGATTCTTTACTTCCATTAAATTCCCCTTCTGATTATTAGGTTCTTTAGTTTCTTTCTTTTCAGCAAAGTTTTGTTAAAATTTAAAATATTCCAAACTCCTGCTTTGAAAAAAAGATATAACAAAATTACCCTTGGTTTATTTGTTATTTTTTTGTGTTTTTTTGTTAATATTCTAACTTTAGATAAAAAGCTTTTGCTCCTTTTATAAGAAGACCAGTCAAACCAGCTAAAGTTAAAGATTCCGCATATAAAATTTTTTGATAGTGCCTGAACTTTAAAGGGATGCTCAAATTTGATTCCTTTTGTTAAGCCCTTAAATTTTATAATCCCATATATTACATTCCTATTTTCCAGATAATATCTCTTCTCTGTATCATGGGATTTATGCATGTGTACTGCAAGAGCATTTTTTGAATAACCTGCTTTTAAGCCAAATAACTTACACCTCAAGAAAAAATCAGAGTCTTCATTAAAAGTTTTATAGGTCTCATCAAACATCTCATCAAGCTTTTTAATTGATTTTCTTTTAATCATAAAACATGCGCTTATCAAGGGGTATTTTTTCTCTTGTTGAGTTAAGGGATACATTATTGATTTGTTTTCATAAATTATAGTTGGGAAGCTAATATCCACATTTTTAATAGAGACAAGCATCTCATTCAGACAATTCTTTTTAAGATGTATATCACTATCAACAAAAGCAATATAATCTCCTGAACTTTTTAATACTCCAAGATTTCTGCAGTAAGTTGCACCCTTATTTTTTTTATTACAGACGAGATTAACTGCTGGAAAATTCTTTTTTATTGTATAAATGCTTTTATCTTTAGAAAAATCATCAATAACCATTATTTCTATATCTCTTTTTTGAGAGTATATGCTCTTAACACATTTTTTAATGGTATTTTCATTATTATAATTAGGAATTATTACACTTATTTTCATCATGAAATATTAATAATTTAAAGGTTTCTTTTTTCTATAAAAAATATTATGAGCAGGATTAATGATGTTATGATAATACAAATCCAAAGGTTTTTAGATGTAAAAATTTTACTAAAGGCGAGCAAAAGCCCAATAAATATGTTAATGGCAAGGCTTAGGCCAATGCTTAATGCTATCTTCTCAAAATTTGTTATCTCTTTCTTAAATAAAATAAGGGTTAACAAATAGCCAGGTATAAAAAAGAAAAATACAACTCCCAGTATAAATTGTAATATTTGTAGTATCATTTAAGCCCAATTATTAAAAAATTCAATAGTTTAAATATTTTGTTGACTTATATTAAATATATCCAAAAGTCTATTTCAACTATACTGCTTATAAATGTTCTCTAATTTAGCGACTGTAGTTATTATATCATAATCTTCTGCATTTTGTATTGATTTTTTACTCATATTTTCCCTTAATTTATTGTCCTTTAATAGTATTATTATCTTTTCTGCAATATGGGCTTCTGACAATTTGCATACAAAGCCATTATTATAATCTTTGATTAAATCAACAGATGCGTTTCTCTTGTGCTTAACAGTAATTACTGGAAGGCCGCATGCATTTGCCTCAATAACAATTATGCCAAAGCCCTCAAGAACAGATGGCAAGACAAATAGTTTGGATGATTTCATAAAACCATAAAGCTCTTCTTTAAGCATAAAATCCATAAACTTAATGTTTCTTTCAATCCTTAATCTTTTTGTTAAAGCTCTTAATCTTGTTTTTTCAGGGCCATCCCCTATAATACCCGCCTTTATGTCTGGAAATTCTTTTTTGGCTAGATAGACTGATTTTATCAAAATATTAATATTCTTATGTTTCATAAGCCTTCCAGCGTATATTACATCTAATTTTTTCTTGGGTTCTTTAATTTTCTTAATTTCTTTAATATCAACCCAATTGTATACAACAGAAATATATTTTTTATTAACACCAAGGTTAATTAGATTATTTTTTGTCTTATTTGAAACTGCAACAATATTTTTTGTTAGCTTTGAAACAATCTTTTCAATAATAACCCCAAATATCCCTTTCCAGCCAAGATATTCATACCAATAATCCCTCCAAACCTCATGCCATGTTATTATCAAAGGAACTTTTTTTATTTTGCTGTAAAGCTTACAGCTAAATGCTGGAAAATATGGAAATGAACTGCAGTCAACTATATCAAACTTTTCCTTGGTTAAAGATTTAAAAAGGTAATAGGAAAACTTTATTGGCTCAAAAATTGAACGATTTCCCTTAAAGTTGTATTTTTGTGTATAGCTGCAGACTCCATGTATAAAGATTCCATCTTTTTTTATTATATCTGGCCCTTTCCATAGCTTAACACCATACAAATGAACTTCATTACCTTGTTCAGCTAATCTTTTTGCAAGGCTATAATTGCGTACTTCAGCCCCCCCAACACTATAAGGGTAAATCATATCATAGATTAATGCTATCCTCATATAACCTTACAAATTGAGAACTTATAAAAATCTTTCTTAAACCCTGTCTTTTTCAACTAATAACATGCTCAAAAAAAATGATGAAAATATTGTCTGTACACCAACAATCAGAATTGTCATTGAGAATATTATATTTCTTATTTCATTCATTGAAGAAAAATTTCCATGGATCCAGTTAATAAGTATTCTTAAGCTTATAAAAAACCCTACTAAAAATACACCCAAACCAAGAATTATTCCTCTTTCAAGGTTTATGTATTTAGCAATAAAATCTATTAATTTATCATGCTTCTCAAAACCAATAGTGATTGCATAAGTTCTTGCGCAAAGGCCAAGATTTATTATTTGATATCCAAGCATAGTTACCAAAGAGCCTAAAAGCATAAAGTGAATATCTATGTTAAAACCACCAACTGATAATGGTCCTTGCCTTAAGACTGTTATGCCAACTAATCCTACTAAAAATAAGAACAAACCAGGCACAAGAAAAAGGTATGTTGGGCTGTACATAAGGATAAATCTTAGGTGCCGCCAGCCATCACTAAAGCTTTTTAGCTTGGACCTGCCCTTTCTTTTATTGTATGAAATTGGAACCTCACATACCTTAAGCCTATTTTTTACTGTACTAATAACCATCTCAGAGGCAAATTCCATCCCTGTTGTTTTAAGATTCATCTTTTCAAAAGCTTTTTTTGTGAATGCCCTAAAACCACAGTGCACATCAGAGAGATTTACTTTAAAAAATAGGTTTACCAAGCCTGATAGGAGAGGATTTCCTATATACCTATGCGCCCATGGCATGGCATCTTTTTTTATTGTTCCCTTGAACCTTGTGCCAATAACAAAATCATAGCCTTTTTTAAGAGGTTTTAGTAAGGTGGGCGTTTCTAGGAAATCATATGTAGCATCAGAATCAGCCATAATAATGAATTTCCCCCCAGCTTCATGAATCCCTTTAAGGCATGCAGCCCCATATCCCTTTAATGGCTGATTTATTACTCTTGTATTCAATGATTTAGCAATCTTAATAGAATTGTCTGTTGAGCCATTATCAGAAACAATTATTTCTCCATTTATATTTTCCTTTTTAAACATGCTTTTAATGTTTTTAATGCATTCTCCTATAGTTGCTTCTTCATTTAAGCATGGAAGAACAACTGAAACCTCTGGTTTGTATTCCATCTTAATACAAATTTTTTTGTGTTATTTAAATATTTGCATTCAAATTTTTATGATTAATAGGAAATTTTATATATAGAGGAAATTTAAGTAAAGCTATGGTAACTGAAGAGGAATTAGCAAATATGTCTCCTGAGCAGATTCAGGAATTGCAGAAGCAGAACTGCATATTCTGCCATATTATTTCTGGAAAGGTTGCCTCAAAAAAAATCTATGAGGATGATAAGGTTTTGGCAATACTTGATATAAACCCTGCTAATCCGGGGCACATACTTCTATTAATAAAAGAACATTATCAGGTAATGCCTCAGATTCCAGATGATGAAATTAGCCATATATTTATGGTTGCAAAGGCAATTTCCCATGCATGCCTAAAGGCATTAAAAGCACAGGGCACAAACATATTCATTGCAAACGGTGCACTTGCAGGCCAGAAAGCCCCACATTTCATGTTGCATATAATACCAAGGGCAAATGTTGATGGAATAAAAATTTTTGACTTGCCTGAAAAAGATATTCCAGATGATGTGTTAGATCAAATCAGAGCAGGATTAACTAATAAAATCAATGAGCTTCTTGGCATTAAGACAGAAGAGCCTGTTGTTTTGGATAAAAAACCTGAAGAGATTGGAACTAAATCTGAAAAAGAAAAGCATGAAGAGAAAAAAATCAAAGAACCTGAAGAAAGACCAAAACAAGAAAAAAGTGGGAATAAGAAGGAAGAAACAAAAGAAATCAAAAAAAGAGAACAAAAGCCAGAGATTGACCTTGATGATATATCAAATTTTATAATAAAAAATGAGCCAAAAAAATAACTGCGAGTTTTGCCAGATTATAGGAAAGAAAATAAACGCAAAAAGGATTTTTGAGGATGAAAAAGCCCTGGCTATTCTCAGCCCGCATCCTTGCTGTGCAGGCCACATTCTTTTAATGCCAAAAGAGCATTTTTCAATAATAGAACAGGTTCCAGATTATTTAATAGCACATTTATCAAAAATAACTAATAAGATCTCAATTGCTGTTTTTGAGGCCTTGCAAGCCAAGGGAACAAACATCCTGATACAAAATGGTATTACAGCTGGCCAAAAAACAAATCACTTTATGATTCATATTATCCCAAGGAAAGAGAATGATGGCCTTGATTTCCAGTGGCAGCCTAAACAGCTAAACCAAGAACAAATGTCAACCATTGAATTAAATCTTAAAGAAGCAACAAAGGGAATTGGTGATTTTGAGAAAGAGGAAAAAAAGCCAGTCAGGCTTGATAAAAAAATAGAAAAGATTGATAAAGAAGAAAATTATCTTATTAAACAGCTTAACAGAATACCATAAAAAGAGGGTGAAATGAAAAAATTAGTCATGATATTAATGATGTGCCTGGCTCTTGCCCCTTTTGCCAATGCAATTACTCCTTTTGTTGCAAAATGTGATGATTCTGGCTCTGTAACAATACGCTCTGATCAAAATATTGATGGCAAGGTATATGGCACTAAAGACCGCAAAACATGGTTTGAGGTTCCAGGAGAGTGGAATGATGGCCTAACTATTTTTAAGTCAGAGGATATGATTCTTAATGATAACTTTAACTACAGGCTTAAGATAGATTCTCCAGGAGTTTATACTGTAGATGTATACTGCCCAGGTTATAAATTTAGTTGCAAGGAATTGAATATATCAATAAACAGCTGTTATAAAAGGGCTGGTGTTTTTTCTGCTGATTTTAACTCAGTTAATCATAATGGAATTTATGATTTAAAATATATGTTTGAAACTAATGAAGGCAGGTTAATTGTTCATGGCCCACTAATGTACAGCAAGGAAACTGAGGATATGACAATAGGCTATTTAGGAGACAATCATTATTTGCTTAATTTAAAGACAGATTTTGAAATAATAAAATTTTCAATTACACATGACAAATGCAGTAGTAAAAATGACAATTATTATAGGTATGCTGAGATGTACTGCAATAAAACTTCTTGTATTGCAAACAGAGACTGCAAGGCTAGTGAATACTGTGATAAGAATGA
>JAFCBX010000026.1 GCA_017610505.1 Methanosarcinales archaeon
AATGGAAGTTGCTATAACTAAAATGTCAAGAAATGGGCAGGTTGTAATCCCCTCTGAGATTAGAAAGGATGCTAATATAGGTCCATCAACTAAATTTATTGTATTTAATGAGGGCGGAAATGTTCTCTTAAAACAAATAAAAAAACAAGCAATGATGAAGGACATAAAGCTAATTGAAAAAATACATGAAAGTGACGAACAAATAAGAAAAGGCAGATTTGTTAAAGCAGACACAAAGATGAGTGATGAAGAAATAGATGATTTACTGATGGACTAAAATGCAGATAATTTTTTCTGAGGAATTTAAGAAGGATTTTAAAAAGATTAAAGACAAATCAACAAGGCTAAAGCTAATCAAGCATATTAAGAAATTAAAGCAGATTCCAGAATCAGGAAAGCCCTTAAGATATGGGTTAAGGAATCACCGAAGCACAAGAATCCCCCCATTTAGAATAATCTATAGAATAGAGAATAATAAAATTATAATCAATTGTTTTGATCATAGAAAAGCAGTTTACAGCTAATTCTTATAGTTAAAAAAAATAAAGGCTCCCTATTCTTTGGTTTGGGGGGTTGTAAGAATTCAGCAGGGAGCCTATATAAACTTGATTTTTGATTTTGATGCCGGTTTTTTTAGCTCATTAAGCCACATAGTGCCTATTCTTATCATCTCATTGTTAAAATGGTCTGACAGTTTGTATGTTTTTTTGTAAAGATTATAATTGATTATGCCCATGCTCTTCATTGGGGTTAATATCCTGTCATAAAACTGCCTTTTGTTGTATGAAAGCTTTACTTTCTTGCCTTTGTATGACGGCTCTTCAATCTCTGCAATTAAATTACCCTCATGAAGCCTTGTGGCAAACAAAGACATTTCACTCTTTCCTATTTCACCTCCGTTCTCTTTCATGTGCTTTATCAATAGCTTTGCAACTACCTTTTGCTGTTTTGTTGCAAATATTACCTCCAATATATCGTCTGGAATATTGAATAAATCAAATAAAATAACCATTTTTAACATAATAAGTCATACCAGTATATAAATGTTACTATTTTGTATACTGGAATAGTTTTTTATAAGATTTATTCTTTAGAAAAAAGCCTTTAATCTCTTTGAGATAATTTTTAGTAATCTTAATATCCAGGTCAATGGGAAAGCATTTGAGATACATTGGCCAGCAATATCTCTGGTCTAAAAATACTATTACCCCCCGGTCAGTTGATGACCTTATGCAGCGACCAGCGCTTTGCAATGATTTATTGAAACCAGGAAGCCTATATCCATAATCCCAGCCCTTGCCGAATTTCATGTCATAATAATCTATTAATGCCCTTGCCTCAAGGTCTGGCTTTTGCAATGGTATTCCAATAACAACAACACACTTTAAAACTCCTGGCAAGTCAATTCCTTCTCCAAAAGAGCCTGATGCAACACACAACAAAACAGCCCCTGAATCCTTGTAAGACTTAAATTTCTCCAAAAGCTCTTTTTTCTCCTCTTTCTTCAGGCCAGGGGTTTCAAGAAAGGTTGTTTTTTTGCATAATTTAGTGAAAAAATGATTAACAGTGTCCCTCAGGTAATAGCTTGGGAAGAACAGTGCAGAATTTCCAGGGACTTCATTTACAATATCAGCACATATTTTTGCTATCCTCCTGAACTGCTTCTCATTTCTTAAAGAGTATTTTGTGCTTGTCTCTGGAATTATTATGTTAAGCCTGTTTTTTCCTGGAAATGGGCTTTTGTATGATTTCTCAACTGCATTTTTTTCAAAACCCAAAAGATCTTTGTACATTGGTGTTGGAGTAAGTGTCCCGGACATTATAATTGTTGAATGTGCATTATTTACTATATCTTTTGTAACCAAAGATGGGTCCAAGCATCGGTATGACAAGATTATTGCCTTTGGCTTTTTTTCAATTATTCTGATAAAACTATTATCAGGGCCTTGCCACGCACTGAGAAATTTTGCAACTGAGCCAATGCTGCTCTGCTTTTTTGTTTCCCTGACAGCATCGCCTATGAACTCAAAGTCTGAAACCAAATCATCGTAGTCTGCAATCTGATTTATTTTTTTTGCAAATTCCTCTCTTTTTACAATAGATTCACCATATTCTTTTAGCTCTTTGGCAAGATTCTCCAGAATATTTTTAATCTCAACCAGACTTTCTCTTGCTTCATTATACTTAAACTTCTTTGCCTCGCTGATAGCTCTCTTCACTGTAAAGCTTGATAATCGTTCTGTCATTAAATCCCTTACTCTTGAGGCAAGATTATGGCCTTCATCAACTATAATAATTGTATCCTCTACATCTTTTTGTATTCTCTTGAAAAAAGAGTCTCTTACAGCTGGGCTGAAAATATAATAATAATCTGTGACAATAACATCTGCATCTCTTGCCAATAAGGCTGAGATTTCATATGGGCAAAGCTTATATTTTGAGCATATGTCCTTAACTGTTTCTGTATGGCATGGAGACAGTTGCTTTAATTCTGATAAAACTGCCTTTGCTTTTATTGTTAATTTTGATTTTTTTCTTGTATTTGCATAAAACTCACATTTATTGTCCTCTCTTACGGTTTTGCAGTAGTCTGCAAACTCGCCTGAATAAAGCATTTCAACACCTGGAACAGGGCACATCCATTTCTTGCCTATGATATCAGCAGCCTTTATACTAAGGTTGTATTTTTCTTTTATTTTTTTTAATGTGTTGATTGCAATAACATGCTGTGTATGCCTGTTTGTCAGGAAAAATACAGTTAGTTTGTTTTTTATTGCATAAGCCAGTGCAGGAGCCAAAACACCAGCTGTTTTTCCAATCCCTGTTGGGGCATGCATAATCAGGCTTTTTTTGTTTTTGATGGCATTATCAACATCCAATATCATATCCTCCTGTATTTTCCTGACTTTAGAATGAGGGAATAATAATTTAGCTAAGTTATGTTTTGATATCATATTAAAAAAAGAAAATAGTTGCTATATAAATCTTTATCTTAAGAAGCAGATTATTTTCCGAGTTTTTCCTTAATTTTTTTTGCAAGCTCTTTTCCTTTTTCAGTTAATAAACTGCCTGTTTTTTTGCCTGTTTTTTCAAATATTGCCTTTCCTTTCTTGAAGTTTCTCTCCATTACCAAGCTATAATCATGCATAACTGCCGGCATATCCTTTATTCTGTTGCCATATTTCTCAAGGAAAACAACAGTTGTCAGTGGAAATCTTTGAGGGGCTTTTGGTTTTTCATCAGAATAGCCGATTGTTATTATTGCCTGAGGCCTTGCATGATCTGGAATGTTAAGAACCCTTGAAACAACATTCTCATCAAACGCGCCAACCCAGCATGCTCCAAGATCAAGAGAATGTGCTGTTAAGAGCATGTTTTCTATTGCAGCTGCACAGTTTTGTATAGAATAAAGCCTGTTTCCTCTTACACCATAAAGCCTCTCACTTTTTTTCAGGTCTGCGCAGACGACTATATAAACAGGAGCTTTTGACATCCAGTGCTGTCTTAATGAGGCTTCTGCAATTGTTTTTCTTTTTTCTTCATCCTGCACTACAATAAAATTATAATCCTGTATATTTCCAGAATTAGGGGCAAGCCTTCCGGCTTCAAGAATAGTTCCTACCTTGTCCCATTCAACCGGGATATCAAGATAGTTTCTTATGCTTCTCCTTGTGCTTATGCATTCAAAAACTTCCATATTAACCATTATAAAACTCTATATTAATAAAATTATCGCTTTATTCAAAAACTATTTATAGTATTATTGTTTATTTTGAACTATGAAATACATTGATTTAGTTGAGGTTTATCAAAAGCTTGATTCAACAACAAAGAGGCTTGAGAAAACATACTTTATATCTGAATTATTAAGAGAAACACCATTAGAGGATCTTTCAAGGATAACACTTCTATTGCAGGGAAAAATATTTCCCCCATGGGATGAGCGCAAGATAGGTGTTGCATCAAGAATGGTCTTAAAATCAATAAATCTTGCAACTGGCTTAAATTCAAGGGATATTGAGGATGAGTGGAAAAAAACAGGGGATCTGGGCAAGACTGCTGAAAATTTAATTAAAAGAAAAAAACAGGCTACTTTATTTTCACAGGATTTGTCTGTCAGCAAGGTGTTTAATAATCTAAGAAAGCTTGCTACCTTAGAAGGACTTGGGTCTGTTGACCAGAAAGTAAAATTAATATCTGAGCTGCTTACATCTGCAAAGCCAATTGAGGCAAGATATATTGTAAGGAATGTTTTAGAGGAACTAAGGGTGGGTGTTGGGGCTGGCTCTTTAAGGGATGCAATTGCATGGGCATTTTTTCCAAAGGTTGTTGGAATATTTTTCAAGTGTGATAAATGCAATAATTATATGCCAAACATAAATAAATGCCTTGAATGCAATCAGGCTATAGAAAATAAGTTTAATAAAGAGGTTGAAAGGTTTGATAAAAAAAAAGTTCTTAAACTGAAAAGCACTGATGAGCTTAAGAAAGCTGACCTTAAAAAATATGATTTTATTTTATGCAAGGATGAAAATTTGGCAAGAGAATGTTACAACTATATTGTTAATGCTGTGCAAGGTGCTTATGATGTTGCAAATGATTTTTCTGTTGTTGCAGAAAAAGCAAAATCAGGGGGCATTAATGGTTTAATGAGCGTTGGCCTTGAGCCTGGCAGGCCGGTTAAAGTAATGCTTGCCATAAAAGTAAAGGATATAAAAGAAGGCTTTGAAAGGGTTGGAAAGCCGGCAGACATTGAATATAAATTAGATGGATTCAGGCTGCAGATACACAAGAAAGATAATAAAATAAAGCTTTTTACAAGAAGGC
This sequence comes from Methanosarcinales archaeon, assembly GCA_017610505.1. Lineage (GTDB taxonomy): Archaea > Nanobdellota > Nanobdellia > Woesearchaeales > CG1-02-33-12 > CG1-02-33-12. Next base: position 4,828 of record JAFCBX010000026.1, read on the forward strand.
TTGAGAATGTCACAAAACAGTTTCCAGAGGTTGTTGATTATGTTAAAAACAATGTTAATGGTGATTCTTTTATAATTGACTCAGAGGCAGTTGGCTTTAATTCAAAAACAAAAAAATATCTTCCATTCCAGAGCATTTCCCAGAGGATTAAAAGAAAGTATGATATTAAAAATATGGCAAAGGAGTTTCCTGTTGAGCTGAATATTTTTGATGTTATTTATTATAATGGAAAAAACATGGTTAAAACACCTTTTATCGAGAGAAGAAAGATTATTGAGAAAATAGTAAAGACTGCTGAAAGAAAAATTGTTTATGTCAAGAATCTTATAACCTCTGATGAGAAAGAGGTTTTAAAGTTTTACAAGGAATCTCTTAATAAGGGCAATGAGGGCATTATGTTTAAGACACTTGATGCTGTTTACAAGCCAGGTGCAAGAGTCGGGCATATGGTCAAATTCAAGCCTGTTATGGACACTCTTGATCTGGTTATTGTTGGGGCAGAGTGGGGAGAAGGCAAGCGCTCTAACTGGCTGAGCTCTTTTACCCTTGCATGCATTGATGAAAACAATAATTTCCTTGAGATAGGAAAGGTTGGAACAGGAATAAAAGAAAAATCAGAGCTTGGTGTTTCATTTGGCCAGCTTACAGAAGAGCTTAAGCCATTGATAATCTCTGAAAAAGGGAAAAAAGCTAATGTAAGGCCAGAGATTGTTGTTGAGGTAAGATATGAGGAAATCCAGAAAAGCCCAACTTATAATTCAGGCTATGCCCTAAGGTTTCCAAGAGTGGTAAATTTAAGGCTTGAAAGGTCTGCAGAAGAATGCAGCACATTAAAAATGGTTGAGGAGTTTTACGAAGGCCAGAGACACAGGAAATAAGTTAATACAATGTTAAAATCAAACCATATAGTTAAAAAAATGGATATAAGATTCTTCAACAGCATGAAGATTGACTACATTAAAAGAACCTTAACCAAATCAACCCTTCATGATGAGAAACTTAATTCTGAGATAAACTGGTATCTATCGTTTCCATCTAAATTCAGAAAGTATGTTCCCAAAATATTTGATTATAAAAAGGGATACAACCCCTCTATAAAAATGAAATTTTACAATTATCCCTCACTTGCAGATATTTATTTAAGTGATAAGCTTCCAGTTGACCAGTGGAAAAGAATATTTTTGGATCTTCATGAAATAATCAAAAAATTCCAGTCTGCAAATAAAAAAATAACTGAAGAAGAAAAATTTAAGAGCCTTCTTGAGGTGTATTACAAAAAAACAATCAAAAGGCTAAAACAGCTGGAAATGCAAAATGGCTGGAATAAAATTTTATCTAATCCAATTTACATAAATGGAAAAAAATATTCTAGAGATAAAATAAAAAAAGACCTTAAAGATTGCCTGTATAAATACCTGCTTAACTTACCAAAAAGAGATTTTTGCTTGATACACGGGGACTTATGTGCAGGAAATATACTCTTTGGTGAATCTAACTTTATATTTGTTGATCCACGGGGAGAGTTTGGCAAATCTGTTATATATGGGGACACATACTATGACATTGCAAAGCTATCTCACAGCTTTTTGGGGTTTTATGATTTAATAATCAACTCAAAATATAAACTTGATTTTAATGATAACCATGTAAACTATGAAATACTTGCTTCAGATAAACAAAAGAAAGTATCAGAAGCATTTAAGAAAGAAATTCTATTTAAATATAATTACAGGGAAGTCAGATTAATTGAATCCCTTTTATTCCTAAGCATGCTTCCATTGCATGCTGATGATTTTAAAAGGCAAATTGTACTTTTTTCAAGGGGTCTGGAGTTGTTTTACAGTGTTAAGGATGGTGGTTACTATTAAAATTGTCATAACCATGGCAGGTGAAGGAATTAGATTCAAAAAAGCAGGCTACACCATTCCAAAACACATGATAAAAGTAAAGGACAGAACAATGTTTGAATGGGCTATGCTAACATTAAAGGATTTTTATGGTGAAGAATTTATTTTTGTTACATTGAAAAAAAATAATGATTTGAGTTTCATTAATGAAAAATGCGGATTGTTAGGCATAAAAAAAAGAAAGATCATACCTATAAAGAATGTAACTTCCGGGCAGGCAGAAACTGTTTTGAAAGCAGAAAAAGAAATAAATCTGGATGCGCCCATATTGATTTACAATGTAGATACTTATGTTGAGCCTTATGAATTAAGAAAAACTGATATAAAAGGAGATGGTTTTGTTCCGTGTTTTAAGGCAGATGGAACCCACTGGAGCTTTGTAAAATTTGATTCAAATAAAAGAATTTTTAATATTACAGAAAAAATAAGGATATCTGAATATGCATCTATTGGGCTTTATTATTTTTCTAGTTTTTCATTATTCAGGAAATGTTTTGGTGAATATTATTCGCAGGAATCTAAAGAAAAATACATTGCCCCTATTTACAATATTCTAATAAAAAATAATAAACAGGTGTATACTTCAATCTTAGACAGCAAAAAAGTCCATGTTTTGGGGACTCCAGAAGAGGTGAAATTATTTGAGGAAAGATAAAATCCTTGTTTTTGTGCCTGGTTATAATGTTGAAAACACAATTGAAAGGGTTTTTTTTGGTTTAATAAAAATCAGAAGTAAATTAAATTTTGATATCTTGTTTGTTGATAATAGAAGTGAGGACAATACATTCGAAAAACTAAAAGAATTGGTAGAAAACAGAAAACAGAAAGGGGTAAAACTAATCAGAAACCCCAAAAATTTAGGTTATGGTGGCTCACAAAAGGTTGCATTTAGGCATGCATTCAGGAAAAGATATGATTATCTTATTGAGTATGACGGTGATATGCAATACCCTTTTTTAGAGGTTCTAAGTTTATATGAAAAAATAAAGGAAACTGGCTCAAGCATTGTCTTTGGCTCAAGAGTCACAACCAAAGAAAATATTTCACAGATGCCTTTTTGGAAAGCTTTTGGAAACAAATTTTTTAACATGGTAAACAAATGGGCATTAAACATAAAGGTTTCTGAGATACACACAGGATTTCGTATTTATAATCTAAAAAATATCAAGGGATTTCATCTTGAAAATTGCCATAATGATTATCGCTGGACAATGGACAGTGTTATTGAAATAATCAAAATAAACAATCATCTTTCTGAAATACCTGTGAAAGCACTGTATCATAAAGATTCTTCCTCACCAAGCTTCAAGCAGTTGTTTAAGACAATGTCGTATATGTTCTTCAGGGCTCTGAAATATAAATTCCTAAGAATATGATTTTTCTTTTTCCTTGAGTAAGTATAGGTCTCTGGGATCATATTTTGCTGGAGGAAGGTGCTTTATAATAGTGTAATGACTTATGTTGAAATTTTGGATTCTTGATGTAAGAATATAATCCGCTGTTTTGATATCATCAGTTATGGTATATGCAAATCTTGGATTTATATTGGTTAACCTGGTTAGGTTTAAATCATTATCTCTTATAAACTCACATAAATAATTATGATATAATGGATCATCTAAATATTCTGTGTCAATGTATACCTTGGATTCTTGTTCCACGTTTATTACTAATTCTGAGATCAGAATGAAATATGTTGGAACATAGTCATCCGGATTCTGCATATTCTTTGCGATTTGCAGAAAATTAAACAAAAACAATAAGCTTATGATAAATAAAAGCATATGGTTGCCGTATTTCCTGAATAATCTCCTGCAGATTACATAAATAAAATCATAAAACAGATAAAAATAAAT
>JAFCBX010000111.1 GCA_017610505.1 Methanosarcinales archaeon
GCATCTCAATTGCAATAAAAGTTCTCATAATTGTTTATCACCTTCCTTTTCTTCATCATCTTCATAGAAGTCCTGTTTTAGCTCTTCCAGTTCGCCCTGGAGTTCTTCTACCTGGCCTTCGAGTGCTTCAACCCTGTCTTTAAGCTTTTGTATTGTTTCCTTTATTTCTTCATCCATGTCTTTACCTCTTTTTAAAAAATAAAATAAAAAAATTAAGAAAAGTCCTTGATGCCTTCTTCTGTGACATAAAAGCCTGCTTCGCCCTCTGGAAGGTTTGGTGAGTCAACAAGCTTTGCAACCCTGCTGCCTTTCTTGCCCTTTCTCAAATAAATCCTAAAAGTGCTTGCATGGGCAACTATATGGCCGCCAATTGCCTGTGTAGGATCACCAAAGAACATGTCCGGCTTTGCCATAACTTGATTGGTAACATAAACACATATATTGTGCATATCTGCCAGTCTCAATAACACATGCATGTGCTTATTGAGTTTTTGCTGCCTCTCTGCCAAAGTTCCTCGACCAATAAACTCTGCCCTGAAGTGTGCAGTTAATGAGTCAATTATCACAACCTTAACCTTAAGCTCCTGTTTTGTTATAAGGTCCTCAACTTTTTCTGCAAGAAGCATTTGGTGGTCTGAGTTATATGCGCGAGCAACTTTTATGTTTTTGAGGGTTTTCATAGGGTCCAGGCCTGCGCCCTTTGCAATCTGCTGAATTCTCTCTGGCCTAAAGGTATTCTCTGTATCAATATAAACCGTTACTGCCCCTGGGTATTGTTTCTGGGAGTTAACTGCTAATATGTGGGCAAGCTGGGTTTTTCCAGAGCCAAACTCACCAAAACACTCAACTATTGATGATGTTTCAAAACCGCCTCCAAGCAACTCATCAAATGATTTTGAGCCTGTTTTTATTTTCTCAATCTTTGCTCTTTTTTTCAACAAGTCCTCTCCTGACTCAAAGCCCATATCAAGCTTGTTTCGAGCAAAGTTGATCATCTTTCTTGCGCTTGCCTCAGAAACACCTGCTGCATCAACTAACTCGCCTGGGCTTGCTACTGCAATTGCCATTATATTATTATAACCAGCGTCAACAAGCTTTTCAGCTGTTGCAGCTCCAACACCTGGAAGATCCTGAACAGTTAGTTCCTTTTTCTCTTCTTTTTTCATTTTTTTAAGATCAGTTTTTGGTTCTTTTTCTTTTAATTGTTTTGTTTCTTCTATTTTCATGATATCAACCCCTTGTTTAAAGTAGTTCTGCTTATTTAAATAGTTTATCAAATTTTTTCTGGAAGTATTCCGAGAAACTATTCAACATCCTCAACTTTTACTTCTTCTCCAGTATCTTCTTTAGTCTGCTCTTTTAGAACAATATGCTCATATGCCTTGTTCAAAACAAGAATTGCTTTTGGCAGGTCATTTGTTCTTAAAGAATTAGTTGACTTCCACTCACCGCTTTTGTCTGTGTATCTTCTTTGCAGAGATACTGTCCTGAACTCTACTGGATTTCCATCCTTGCTTATTCCTTTGTTTTTCCAAATTGTGGCGCTTATTACGCCTGTACTAAACTTCTTTTCAGGTATATTTTCCTGATTCATGGGTATCGCCTCCATTGCTTTTCGCATCTTATTTCATAATTCCCCTAGTCTTTGACTAATCAGGGAACCGAAGCAATACTTATTAGATAGTCTAACTTACTTAAATATCTTATCCAGAGATGTCCAGTGTCCAATGGTTAAATAACCATATAAAAGCAAAGTACTAATAATAAAATAAAGAAAATATTTTCCCATAAAGAGCCTGTTCTTATAAAGCCTTTAGTTCTCTTCTTGGAAAAAGGATAAAAAAACATAACTCCTTCGGGAGTTAATGAATCAAGGACAAGATGGGATAAATAGCCAATAAAAAATGCAGCAGCTATTTCAATATTTATAATAGCAATAACCATAGAGATTAGTATTAGTAGGAAAGGTGAGTGAAATATCCCCCTGTGGCCAAGAAGAATATTTATTAAAAAAGAGATTGGCTTAATCTTTTTTCCAAGCTTTGATTTATAGGAATCAATGTCTGGCAGTGCAGATGCTATTAACAGGACTACAATAAATATAATTTTATTCTGAATATTAAAAGAATCAATAATAAGAATACTTATTAAAAAACTAAATGCCAGATGTGTCCTGAACCTCATTTTCTTTTGTATCTGAAACCTGTTCAGTGATGCTCTCTTTTTCAGCTTTTGCCTCTTCAAGCTCTTTATTCAGAGCTTTTATCTCTTCATCCGGATCTGGATTTGTAAAAACAAGCTGGCTTATAAATTCTAACCTATCAAACATCTCATTTTTTGTTGTCCTGCCCACAAATTTTACAATTTTGCCTAATAATTCAGTTTTCATTTCTTCA
>JAFCBX010000112.1 GCA_017610505.1 Methanosarcinales archaeon
AATGCATATCCCATATTAGTTTCTGCTATAAAATAGTCGCACCTACTTTTCTTATAGACAACTTCTCCCCTTGTAGTAAAGACTGTCTCAACGAAGGACTCTTCTTTAGGATACTTAATCGTTATCGTTTTGGTGGCATAATTCCAGCCGACATCGCAACCGAGAGATTCTGCAACAAATCTTAAAGGCAACATTGTTCTATCATTCATAATAATTGGTTTTACATTATGGTTATCTGGGTCAATGTATACCGTATTGTCATTTACTCTTGACTTTGGATTGTCTATCCGTAGTTCAATCACTATTTCCTTAAGGTTGATTGTGACTTTTCTCTCCGTGCCTTTCCAGCTGATTGTTCCGCCAAGTGCTTCGACTATTGCTCTGATTGGCACGACTGTTCTACCCCATGAAGAAATGATTACGGGCTTTGTACCTCTTCCTGGGTCTATTTCCTGAGAAACGCCGCTTACAGTCATATAAGGATTATCAGGATAAAGAGTGATAATGATCGTTTGGTCATTACTTATTTTAGTAACGCCAAGTGCTTGATTGTCAGTATTGACTTTGAGTGAGTATGTATAAGGAGTAAAAATAAACAAACACATTACCACGACGAGCATAACTGTAATAATTTTTTTCATCTTTTTCTCGTTTTTTTACCCGCCATATGTAATCGTTATTGTCCTTGTATCATTGTCCCAGCCAACATCGCAACCGAGAGATTCTGCAACGAGTCTTAAAGGTAGCATTGTTCTTGAATTTACAATAATTGGTTTTACATTATGGTTGTTCGGGTCAATGTATACTTCTGTTCCGTTTACCTTTGCCTGTGAGTTATCTATCCAGAGTTCAATTGTTGTGCCCTTGAAATTGATTGTGACTTTTCTTTCTGTGCCTTCCCAGCTGATTGTTCCACCAAGTGCTTCGACTATTGCTCTAATAGGAACAACCGTTCTTGACCACTCAGGGATGATTACTGGCTTTGTACATCTTCCAGGGTCTATTTCCTGGGAAACATTGTTTACAGTCATGTATGCATTGTCGGGTTGAAGTGTGATAACAGTTTGTTGAACAGCTTTCTGATAAGTGACTCTAATTATCTTTGTGGTTTTATTGCCCACTTTATCTAATGCAATAATTGTTATTGTATTTGTCCCCTTTATGAGATTAACTGTTTTACTGAATGAACCATCTGGAGAAAGAGAGGCTTCGCTATTATTTATTGTTATTTTATCTATGCCTGATTTGTCTGTTGCTGTACCGGTTAATACAACAGAATCTGTTTCGACTGTAGAGTAGTATGGAGGAGAAGAGATAATTAAACGTGGTCCAACTATATCTCCTATATCTTTCGTGACTCTAAAGCTGTATGAAGCAGACACTACGCCTTGAAATGGTCCCGTATCTAGACTTATTATTATTTCATAATTACCTTCTTTTGAGTCAGATGGGATTCTAAAATTATCAGGTAGGCAAGACGGTCCAGACCAGCATTCCTTACCGGTTTCACTAAGAACTACATTAGAATCAGGATCCTTTATTGTCATGTTTCCTTTTATTAGTTCGTAATAAGAGCCAACATAATAGCCTGGTTTATAATAATAGAGAATATAACGGAACCGCCAGCCTGCAGAATCTTCAAAGAATGCTTCTATATTAACATTTTCTCCTGGAGAATAATATTGTTTGTCGGTTTTGATTATACCGTTAAGTTGATCCCCTAAATTCAAATTAATATTATCATTAGAAATATTTATTGTCTTGTTCCCAAAAAAATAACGCCAGGCTTCTGGGATTTCTGGAACATAAATGCCAAAACGATACCTAATTTGGTATTCCCCAACACTAAATGTAAATTTTGTACCTGAAGAAATGCTCATAATAGGACCTCCAAAGTGATCAAAAAAGTTCGCTGCATCTCCAAAAAAACTTATAAATGATATATACACACTGTCAAGCTTGTCGTAAGATATCGTGAAAAAGTTCCTGTCTCCATTGAAGAAGCATCAAGATCTATCCTTATTGGCTGTTCGGAAGCGTTAATTTTCACATCAGTTTTTCCAAGGTAATAAAAATCACTAGTACCAGTAGCTGTAATAGTATAAGTTTCCGGGGATAAGAATATTGTGTCTGAATATGGAGGAAACTCCATAAACAAATCAGGAGAAGAGACAAAACGGAAATATGCAGGCATAAGTGAACTATCCTTTTTTCTTGCACTTAAGTTAACTGGGCAAAGGCCCTTTGCATCAAGCGTATATTCACCCGGGGCTGATATATTTTTCATAATACCAAAATGGTCAATCATTGATGATGCTACTAAGTTACATTGACCACTACCACCCGGCACATAAAAGGAACCACTACCATCAACCATTGCATCATATTCAAATAAGCCCTTGCCCTTGGTCTGTAAATGAACTCTGTTTGCTGGCTCCCCATCTCTATTTCTAATATGTATCAGCAATCCACTTTGAGGTTTCACATCAATTATTCCGCCAATCTTGTGTGCAATATTGCCTGATTTTGCAGATACTACAAAGTTATATTGACCTAAAACCAACTTTTCATCTAAAGTAATTTTTAGCTCTATTGTTTTTTCAGAGTCTAAAAGAAGTGAATTTTTTTCCAATACTGAACTTATTCCATCTGGTAATCCTGACACGGATATAGAAACCTCATCTTTAAAATCCCCTAAACTACTTAAAGTAATTGAAGAAACTATACTGTTTCCAACCATAACCCGCTGTTTTACGGGAGTTAACCCTATTGTAAAATCTTCAAGATCAGTTGCATTTGTCATACACCATGCTTCATTAGCTGCAGTTTTTATATAATCATAGCTTACATATACAAATCCTCTATAACCACTATAACCATAAGCTAGTCCCTTAGAGTTAACAAATTTAAATGCTCCGTAATGTTTCACACCATTTTTGTCAGTGTAATAAAGATTATCGTTGTATCCTACTGCCAAAACAGCATGAGAAGGACACGGTATATCCGAAGGGCCAGGGGGAGGCACAACGTATTCAGGATAGTTAAGCGCAAACTTAAAACAGTTAAAAGATTTTAATGAAAAAACGATTGCATCTCCGTTTGCAAGCCACTGTTTCATGGTTTTAATTGTGTTGTCTGTGCAATTTCCAGCTTCTTGAAAGAAATTCGCAAAACTTTTTATCTTAAAGGCTTTGGCTAAATCTGATTGTTCAGAGGTTGGCTGTTTTAAAAAATCATTTTCATCATAAGGAAAGACGGCACGCGTAGGACACCCTTGTTTTACCAATAACTGTAGTGCGTCTACAATGTTAGTTCCATAATCCATTCCTTCATCTTTGCCCTGATTGATTTGATTGTATATAAATGCAGGTGAAAACTGATGTGCTTGTTTTGTTAAATCCCACTTATGTTCTTTTCCTTCCTGGAATGTTTTATAATAATACCCTACTGCCCAGCCAACGCAACTACCTTGATTGCCTTGACTATTAACGGGAGGAAGGCCATCACTTAAATCAACCATTGGAGGCAATTTGTTTGCATCGATATTTTTTGACTTTAAATCACTGGCTAATTTTGCAGTATTTACTTGTGGCCAGTTTTTTATTGGTGAAGGTAAACATCCATCTTTTTGAGAATAATTCAAATCTTTCACACTTACTGCATTTGTTTTTGAAACTAAAGAAAAAGAAAAGATGGAAGCACACATTGTTAAAACAATCATTGTCACTAAGAATTTTTTCATCTTTGCCTCCTTTTAATAAAAATACTTAACTCAGTTATGTAATAATACTAAAGACCTTTTTGTCAAGTTCTATTTATTGAAATATCTATTTTGTTTTTTTACCCGCTATATGTTATCGTTATTATCCTGGTATCTTCCAACTGCTGAGGCTTTTACTTTAGTTTTTGTTTCTGTGGTTTTTCTATTTCTTGACATTTCTCTATAATTTTCTTTATTTTGCCTACGAGTTCGGTTATTTTCACTGGGGCCAGTGCTTCCTTTAAATCTTGCGAGTGCGCTAAATTGTCTCTCATATCTTCTATATTTTTGAATTGTTTATCCCATTTATTTTTTGATTTAAAACCTAATTTGCCGATGATTC
>JAFCBX010000113.1 GCA_017610505.1 Methanosarcinales archaeon
CTGGAGAAACAGAGGATACATTTATTGCTGACCTTGCTATTGGACTTGGCTGCGGCCAGATAAAGCTGGGAGCACCGTGCAGGGGTGAGAGAACATGCAAATACAACCGGTTATTAAGGATTGAAGAACAGCTTGGCAAAAGGGCTTATGCAAGATGGAAAAACCACTAGTTCTTATTATTATGGATGGATGGGGAATAAGAAGAGAGAGAAAGGGAAATGCTGTCTTGAATGCAAGAACCCCAAATTATGATTTTTTAATGAAAAATTATCCTCACTCAACTCTTTTTGCTTCTGGTGAGCATGTTGGATTGCCGCCTGGTTTCATAGGCAATAGTGAAGTTGGCCATCTTAACATTGGGGCTGGAAGGATTGTGTATCAGGAGCTAACAAGAATAAATAAGGCAATAAAAGATAAATCATTTTTTAGGAATAAGGTTTTGTTAAATGTTTTTGGTAATGTTAAAAAAAAGAAATCCTGCTTTCATCTTATCGGGCTCTTAAGTGATGCAGGCGTTCATTCCCATATAAACCATCTCTTTGCATTGTTAAAGATGGCAAAGAGCAATGAAATAAAAAATGTTTTTGTTCATGTAATAACAGACGGAAGAGATACACTGCCTGGTACTGCAAAAAAATACATTGAAATGCTTGAAAATGAAATCTCAAGATTGGGGATTGGAAAAATAGCAACTATAACCGGAAGGTATTATGCAATGGATAGGAACAAATCATGGGCACGGTTAAAAAAAGCATATAGTGCAATTGTCAATGGAAATGGCTTTAAGTCTGATTCTGCTCTTAATGCATTTAACAATGCTCTTAAAAGAAAAGAAACAGACGAGTTTATTAAGCCAACGGTAATTGATGGCTATAAGGGAATGAATAAAAATGACTCTATAATTTTCTTTAACTTCAGGTCAGACAGGGCAAGAGAGATATGCCATGCATTCACAGATAAGAAGTTTAAGTTTTTCAAAACAAAATCAACATTTAACCTTGTGTGCATGTGTGAATATGACAAAAAAATAAAATCACCTATTGCTTTTCCTCCTCCTAAACTAAAAAATAATCTTGGCCAGGTTTTATCCAAAAATGGATTAAGGCAGCTAAGGATTGCAGAGACAGAGAAATATGCCCATGTTACATTTTTCTTTAACAGCGGGATTGAAAAGCCAAACAGAAAAGAAGACAGGATAATAATTCCAAGCCCAAAAATAGCAACATATGACCTAAAGCCAGAGATGAGTGCTTACAAAGTGAGGGATGAAACCATTAAAGGGATTAAATCAAAAAAATATGATGTGATAATAATCAATTTTGCAAACCCTGACATGGTTGGCCATACTGGAGTTCTTAAGGCAGCAATAAGAGCTGTAGAAACAACTGATAAGTGTGTTAGTGATATTGTAAAAGAGGTTCAGAAGCTGAAAGGAACTGCTTTGATAACAGCAGACCACGGAAACTGCGAGGAAATAATTGGAAAGAGAAAAACCTCACATACCACAAATAAAGTTCCTTTCATAATAGTTTCAGGGCAAAAGAAAAAAATAAAATTAAGAAATGGGATTCTTGCTGACATAGCCCCAACAATGCTTGATATTCTAAATATAAAACAACCAAAAGAAATGACAGGAAAGAGCTTGATTATCTCTGGCCTATGAGGCACTTAAATATAACATTTTCTATGAATTTCCTGCCATTTCCCTTATCACAATTCCATCTATATTCCCATATACCTATCTTCTTTGGCTTTGCTTCTGATATCATGTCCTCTAACTGTTTAGGCACTAATCTGCCACAATTTCTTGACCTTGCTATTTCCAAATCTTTCTTAAAACAATCAACATCTACATCAAAGTGGTTTGTATTTTTATGCTTATTATCACCTACTGCACCTTCTTCTCCAAATATATCCATAGCCAGATATTTATTTTTGTCATTTAGGTAGCTTCCTCCCCAACCATAATTTATTATTTTCTTAGGATTTTTTATTATTTTTCTTTTAACTGTGTGCATGTAGGAAGAATAATTTTCACCAATGTAATTTTTTTCATATTCCCAATAGAAATCCCCATGGAAATCTGCTCTTGCAACAAAATCATTTTTTTCATATAACAAAAGTGCACCAAAATGACTTGCTCCAATACAAACAACATGATCAAAATTTTCTTTTTGTTTTAAAACAAAATCTCTTTCTTTTTGTAAGGTGTCTAAATCTATTTCAGCAACATCTTTTTTTTCATATTTAAAAATCATGTTTCTGCATATATATTCCTTATCCTGCCTCAAGCCAAATTTTAACTCTCCCAAGTCCTTAAGCTTTACATTAGCATTGCCATTGCTGAAATCAACCAAATATTTTCTTATTTT
>JAFCBX010000114.1 GCA_017610505.1 Methanosarcinales archaeon
GTGTATAATCAATTTCTTCTTGTGTTGTAAATCTGCTTAGAGTTAATCTTAAGCTGCTGTTTGCCTGTTCAGGAGTTAAACCAAGGGCCATCAAGACATAGCTTGGCTCAAGTGTTTTTGCTGAGCATGCAGAGCCTGTTGATGATGCAATTCCTTTGTTGTTTAAATAGCCGCCAATTGCCTCTCCCTCAATTCCCTTAAATGAAAAGTTTGCATTGTTGCATAATCTTTTATTTCCAATTGGCCCATTAAGCCTTACCTTTGGTATTTCTAAAACTCCTTTGATTAACTTATCCCTAAGCTTTGCCATATAATCAATATATTTTTTGTTCATGGCTATCTTTACTGCCTCTGCAAAGCCAACAATCCCGTGAATATTTTCAGTTCCTGCCCTAAGGTCAAATTCATGTGCTCCGCCATGCTGCCATGGCTTTATTTTTGTTCCCTTTCTTATGTACAAAGCGCCGATGCCTTTTGGGCCATGAATCTTATGGGCATTTAGTGTTATTAAATCAATATTCTGCTTTTTTACATTTAATTCTGTTTTTGTATAGCTCTGGCATGCATCTGTATGAAAATAAACATTATGCTTTTTGCAGATTTCTCCTAATTCTTTTAAATCATTTATTGTTCCAGTTTCATTATTTCCGTGGATTATGGAAACAAGAATTGTCTTGTCTGTAATTGCTTTGTCCAGCCTATCTGGATTTACAAATCCCTCTTTATCAACATCAAGATAGGTTATGTTAAAGCCCTGCTTTTCAAGCCACTTGCATGAGTTCATAATGCATTTGTGCTCAACCTTTGAAACAATGATATGATTGCCCTTATCTTTATTTGTAAATGCAATGCTCTTTAGTGCAAAATTATTTGATTCTGTGCCGCCAGATGTAAAGATTATTTCTTCTGGCTTTGCATTTATTGATTTTGCAATGATTTGTCTTGATCTTTCTAATGCTTCTTTAGCTTCCTCTCCAAATAAATGTGTTGATGATGCATTTCCATATTTGACATTAAAATAAGGCAGCATTGCTTTCAGTACTTTTGGATCAAGCATTGTTGTTGCACCATTATCTAAATATACCTTTTTCATTTTAACCCCTAATTAGCTTATTTTCTTATTGCATCCCTTTAAGCAGTTTTTTTTAACATGCTTTTTGACTATCTTAAGTATTGGGGCAACTGTCTCATTGTTTAAAGAATATATTCTTTGCTTTCCTTTTTGCTTAACATCCAGTATGTGGCATTGCAGCAGTTTACTTAAATTATGTGATATCCTGCTCTGCTCGCCTTTAATCCTTTCGGTAATTTCACTTACGCTTAATGGCTTGTTTTCCAGGGCCAAAATTATGCCTAGCTTTGTCTTGTTTGAAAAGTTCATGAAAAAGTTATTATATGAATAATATTTCATATGAATAAGAATTCATAGGTTATTTATATACCTTTCGTTTTAGAAGTCAATTGGGCTTTTTATTTTTGATATATCCCTTTTTGAAACATTTGTGTATACCATCGTGGTTCTGACATTTGAATGACCGAGCAATTTTTGTATGTACCTTGTATCAATGCCATGCTCAAGAAGATGTGTTGCAAAGCTATGCCTCAAGCTATGGGGCGTTACTTTCTTTTTTATTCCTGCTTTTTCAGCTGCTTTTTTGACAATAAGCTCTATTGTCCTTAATGAATATTTATTGTTTCTGTTTGTCTTGAATACATGGCCTTTTTTCTCAATATCCAGCCTTATCAGGTTTTTCTTTATTTTGGGGGAGAGCATTACTATCCTGTCCTTGTTTCCCTTTGCAAGCTTTATATGGATTATATTCCTATTAAAATCAATATCAGGCCATTTTAAATTGATTATTTCACTTGCCCTCATTCCAGAAGAATACATAAGCATTATCATTGTCCTGTGGCCAAAGTTCTTGGTTGAGATAATCATGTTTTCAATCTCTTTTTTTGAAAGAATTATGGGAAGCTTTTTGTCTCTTTTCAGGTTGGGTATTTTTTCAATAATATTGTTTATTTCCTTGTTCTGCTTTGATTTTATGCTTAAATAAAACTTGATTGCAAAACCTGTAACCCTTACTGTTTCCTTGCTTTTTCCCTTATTAATTAGTTTTAGAAGAAATTCTCTTGGATTAAGGCCTGATTCAATAAACTTGCTAACATGAAACACATAAGCACTTACTGTCTTTTTAGAGTAACCTTTTAATTTAAGCTCATTTAATAATAAATCTTTCCAGTTAGAATTGTTTAAGGCCCCGTTCATTGCAAGTAGGTCAAGTTATTGCTAATTTATAAAGTTTTAGTGGTTTTTTTCGGATTATTTGGCCCCCAACCCGAAAGATAACTTGGTTTAATGGGTGTTA
>JAFCBX010000115.1 GCA_017610505.1 Methanosarcinales archaeon
TCAAACTAATGTGCCTTCAATGGTTAGAAAAACCTTTTACCATCCAAAAGAGCAATCCAATGGCTATCTTGTTATTAACAACAAATTAAAGGTCACTCAAAATCATCCTGTTCTTGTTAATAATAAATGGAAGAGAATAGACAACGCAAATATTGGAAATGTTTTAAGATTACTAAATGGAAATAATTTAATAATCACTTCTATTAGAATAGTTTATGATAAGGTACCTTCTTATAATCTAGAAATAGAAAACACACATACTTATTATGCAGGGAATGTTCTGGTGCATAATAAAGGGACAACATCAACAACTGAAGAGGGGGGTGCGGGTTCTACAACATCAACAACAACAAGTGATGATCCTTGTTTTCTTGCTGGAACACCCATTGCCTTATCAGACGGCACTGAAAAGCCAATTGAAGACATTGAAGTAGGAGATACTGTTTTAAGTTATGATGAAGAAACTCAAGCTAATGCTGATTCAATAGTCAAAAAAACCCTTTATCATCCAAAAGAACAATCTAATAGTTATCTTATTATTAATAACAGATTAAGAGTTACTCCAAATCACCCTATTCTTGTTAATAATAAGTGGAAGAGAATAGGCAATGCAGATATTGGAAATATTTTAAGATTACTGAATGGAAATAATTTAATAATCACCTCTATTAGAATAATTTATGGTAATATACCAACATATAATTTTGAAGTAGAAAACACGCATACATATTATGCAAGAGGTATTTTAGTGCATAATGGTTGGGGTGATACAAAAGAACCTCCACCAGATGAATCTACAACCACATCAACAACAACAGGTGTGGGTGATGGTTCTACAACATCAACAACAACCGGAACAACAGCTGTAACAACAACAACAGTTGATCCCTGTGCTGGTGTGACCTGCACTGATGGATGGGAAAATATTAACTCTCCTTATGCCTGCTGTAATGGAAACAGTAAATGCACATGCCAAAAGCAGGAATACCAGGATCATTACTGCAGTGGCGGCTCTTGTGACCCATATACTGTAACAAACACACGAACTGTTAAGTCCAGCTGCACTGATTGCGGCTCTTGCGCTTCTTGCTCTGGAGGCAATTGTAATCCTTACTGCTCTGGAACCAGCACTAGCTGTGGCTGCACTATTCCCTGCGCTAACTGTAATAATTTAGACGGCTGCAATGGTCCATATTATGATGATTATATTTGTAGCAACAGAAATTGTATTGTTGGTAGTCATACACTAAATACTGTCTGTGCAGGTCTTGCTGCTGATGTTACTGCTGTAAGCAACCTTTACCTGGGCGAGATTCCTGTTGTTCTGCTAAACATATCAAACCCATACAGCCTTGCTACCGGAGAACTTACATTATATGTTCGCGATGAAGATAATGTTTTGATTGATTCATGCAGCCAAACTATTTCACTAAACAACAAACTATTCTTTGGAAGCAGCATCAAAGACGCCCATTTCTATCAATGGGCAGAATCAGTAATATTAAGTGAAGCTGAGATAATTGAATGTCAGCAGAGTGATATGAATAGTATGGATAATTACTGCAAGCATCATGACTGCTCTGAGGGAAATTATCCTAACTATAGTGAGGATAATTTTTATGAAAAATATCCTGGCTTGAAGATTTTGGAAAACACTCTCAGCTATCTGCCAGGCTCTGATTTTGTTGAAACATCTTTGCCAAGCTGCACAACATTATTCATAAGCCGTAGTATTGGCTTTTATGACCTTACTGCAAAGCTGGAGGTGATACCATGAAAGCCATTGCCCTAGCAACTATTTTATTACTAATAATCCCTCTTGCAGCAAGCCTTCCATTTGCTGTTCTGCCTGATGTTGGTATAAATGGGACTGTTAAAGATGCTTTTGGAGATCCAATTGAGGGAGCTCTGGTTGATGTCCTAAGCCCTTCAGAACTAAATGACATAACAGATGAAAACGGAAATTATTTCATAAGAGATGTTCCTGAAGGTGTATATGATATTCTTGCATCAAAACAGGGCTTTGTACCATCAGAACCAAAGCAAGTGACTGCTTATAATACAAATGTCACTACTGTTGATTTCATATTATACACTGCTGGAACTGACTGCAGACCAGACTGCAGCAAAACAACTGATGATGAAAACCTAAGATGCCATGCTGACTGCGATGGAATAAATGGCTGTGAATTCTTTGATGAAACAGCAAAAACTGCATGCACAACACC
Organism: Methanosarcinales archaeon; assembly: GCA_017610505.1. Lineage (GTDB taxonomy): Archaea > Nanobdellota > Nanobdellia > Woesearchaeales > CG1-02-33-12 > CG1-02-33-12. The sequence goes on from JAFCBX010000115.1 coordinate 2,229, forward strand.
ATTAAACAGGGTTGTGGGTGTTACAGAAACATACAATTCGACCCATAAGCTAAGATGCTGCGTAGGCACCCCTTATCTATACAAACAAGTAAGCGGAGACCAACTTGTATTCCCTGAATCAGAAAACATTGTAAGA
>JAFCBX010000027.1 GCA_017610505.1 Methanosarcinales archaeon
TGAAGAATGGTTTGAGAAATACAAGTTCAAGTGTGATAGTTTTCGTGATATAAAACGGCTTGTAAAGATAAAGAAAGAAAAAAAGCTGAAGATTAGTGTATGTATCCCTACATTGAATGAAGAAGCTACAATAGGAAAAATCATTAAAACCATAAAGGAATCATTAATAGATAAGAATAAGCTGGTTGATGAGATTATAGTTGTTGATTCTGGAAGTACAGATAACACAGAAAAGGTAGTAATTGAAAGTGGTGCTAAGTTTTATTTAGCTGAAAAGTTCTTGAAATCAGCAGGCAAGGCAAGAGGAAAGGGAGAAAATCTCTGGAAATCACTCTACATTACAGAAGGGGATATCATCTGCTGGATTGATGGTGATATCAAAAATATTCATCCACGATTTGTTTATGGTTTAATAGGGCCGCTTCTTATTCATGATAACATAAAGTTTACTAAAGCATTCTATCAGAGGCCAATAAGGGTTGGGAAAGAGCTGAGGCCTCTTGGTGGAGGAAGGGTTACGGAATTGACAATAAGGCCCCTTTTCAACATGTATTTCCCAAGGTTAAGTGGTTTTATACAGCCATTGTCAGGAGAATATGCTGGAAAAAGAGAACTATTGGAAAGAATACCCTTTTTTACTGGGTATGGTGTGGAAACCGCAATGTTAATAGATATTATAAAGAAATTTGGGCTTAGGGTTTGTGCACAGGTTGATCTAAAAAAAAGGATTCATAGGAATAGCTCTCTTGAAAGTTTAAGCAAGATGGCTTTTGGGATACTGCAGGTATTTGCAAAAAGAGCCAACACTCTTGGAAAGCTGATACTAGTAAAAGATATCAGGAATAGGTTCAGGATTATAGAACATACTAAAGAAGGTGCATATAATCTGAAAAAAATAGTAATAAAAGAGAAACAAAGACCTCCCATAATTACAATCACCCAATACAGAAAAAAGTTCAAGAAAGAGCCAAAATGGGTTTATGTATAAAACTTCTGGTAACAAACTAATGGATAAAAAACAGATTTTGCCAAAAATAAAAAATAAACTAGAAATAATATACCAATATAATAATACAGGCCAGATTTTTCTAGAGCTAAATAATATTATAAATAAATATTACAACAAACCAATAATTAAGAGTAAGAGAAAAAAATATGGAAATAAATTATTTTTATCAGAAAAAGATTCTATTTTGATTGCATACGGGGATTCTATAAGAGTTAATAAAGAAAAGCCATTAAAAACTCTGTATAGATTTCTTAAGAAATATGTTAAAAATACAATTACAGGGGTTCATGTTTTACCCTTTTTCCCTAGCTCTGATGATGCTTTTTCAATAGTTGATTATAAAAATGTTAGTCCGGAATTAGGAAATTGGAGAGATATCCAGAAAATTGCAAAAGATTATCATTTGATGGCTGATTTAGTGTTAAACCATGTTTCTAAAGAGAGCAAATGGTTCAAGGGCTTTCTAAAAGGGGATAAGAAATACATGAATTATTTTATTGCCTTTGACAAAAGAGTTGATACAAGTTTGGTTTTCAGGCCAAGGACAAATCCTCTATTAACAGGATTTAAGACAAGAAAAGGATTAAAATATGTGTGGACAACTTTCAGTGATAATCAAATTGATTTAAACTTTAAAAATCCAGATGTTTTGCTTGAGATTATTGACATACTATTGCTTTATCTTTCAAATGGAGTTGAGATTATCAGATTAGATGCAGTAGGTTTTCTGTGGAAAAAACTGGGAACATCATGCTTTAATTTGAAAAATAGCCACGAGATTGTTAAACTTCTTCGGCTTATATTAAGTTATGTAGCACCTTATGCTATCTTAATCACTGAAACAAATGCCCCCCATAAATATAACATATCCTATTTTGGCAATGGTGATGAGGCAAATATGATCTATCAGGTTAATCTTCCCTTGCTTGTATTAGACGCATTCATAAGAGAAGATACATCTCATTTGCAGGAATTCTATAAAAAAATAGAACCATTAAAAGCTGAGAATCTGTTCTTTAATTTATTATCTTCACATGATGGTATTAATATGATTTGTGCAAAGGGATTGCTTACAAAAAAACAATTCAGTAATCTTATCAATAAAGTAAAAAAACATAATGGGCTTATCTCATATAGGTCTATGCCAGATAGAACTAAAGCCCCTTATGAGCTAAACATAAATTATTTTGATGCAATAAATAACCCTAATGAGAAGACCCTTGTAGCTAAAGAAGTAAAAAGATTTATCTCATCACAATCAATTATCATAGCAAGCAGGGGTGTGCCTGGTGTTTACATACATAGCTTGATTGGCTCAAGAAATTATCTGCCAGGGGTAAAGAAAACAGGAATAAAGAGAATTATTAACAGGGAGAAAATTAATTTTACAAGACTAGAGAAACAATTAAAAGACAAAAAATCAATAAGATACAAAGTTCTAAAGAATTATTTGAGGCTGCTTGATATAAGAACAAAGATTCCAGAGCTTAATCAGCTCTATAAACAGAAAATTATCTATTCAGATAAGAGATTATTCATCATATCAAGGGTTAAAAAAAATAAGGAACTAATTATAGTAACAAATGTAAGCAACGATAAAATTTCAGTTTCTAAATATAAAGGCAGAACAGACTTATTATCCAAAAGAAAATTCAATGGAAAGGTTCAACCGAATGGAGTTTACTTCTTAAAATAAAATAACAAAAACTTTATAAATAATTATAAATTCTTGCTTTTATATGAAACAAAGCCAATGCCAAATTTTTATTGACATTACTTTAGTTAGTTTTATTTCTATTATTATGTAAATATGCCGGCCTTTTGTAAGCTGGCAAAAGGTTACTAATAGAAATAAATATAAACAAATATAAATAAGTGGAGATTAAATCAAGGAAAATGGACAAAAAATACGATTTTCAGAAAATAGAAAAGGAGATACTTGCATTTTGGAAGAAGAATAAGAAGCTTATCTATGATTCTCTTCAGGAAAATCCAAAAGATAAAAAGCCATTATTCTCATGGCTCGAAGGGCCTCCAACAGCAAATGCTCCTCCAGGATTGCATCATGTTGAGGCAAGGGTTTCAAAAGATTTAGTTTGCAGGTATAATTTTATGAAGGGTTTTACTGTTCCAAGAAAAGGGGGATGGGACTGCCATGGATTGCCTGTTGAAATCCAAGTGCAGAAAAAATTAAACCTAAAAACAAAAAAAGACATTTACAAATTTGGAGTTGAAAAATTTGTTAATATATGCAAAAAAGATGTTTTCTCATTTGTAAAAGAATGGTCTGATATGACTGAAAGAATGGGATTCTGGGTTGATTTAGATAATCCCTATATCACCATGGAAAAAAACTACATGGAAAGTGAGTGGTGGGCATTAAAGCAGTTGTTTGACAAGGGGCTTATTTATAAAAGTTATAAGGTTGTTCCTTACAGTGTTGGCTGTGAAAGCCCATTATCAAGCCATGAGGTAGCACTTGGGTATAAAGATATTGTAGAGGATACAGTAACTCTTAGATTTGAGGCAAAAGGAGATATTTATAAAAAATTTCCTGAGCTTGACAAAAACAAGAAACTATATTATCTGGTTTGGACAACAACACCATGGACACTTCCAAGCAACCTATCAATAGCTGTTAAAGACGATATAGATTATGCAATTGTTGAAACCGAGTTTTCAGAAAAGAAAAAGAAAAAAGTCTATTATGTTATTGCAAAAGACTTACTGGAAAGGTATTTTCCTGATAAAAACAACAGGAAAGTAATAAAAGCAATAAAAGGAAAAGAGCTTGAAAATCTGGAATATGTTCCTTTGTTTGATTATTTTAAAGATAAAGCTAATAATTCATTTAAGTTTATTCTTGCTGACTTTGTAACAACAGAAGAAGGAACAGGCTTAGTGCATCAGGCACCAGCTTTTGGAGAGGATGACTTTAATATCTGCAAGGAAAAACACATTGATTTTGTTAATCCAGTCGATTTAGAGGGTAAGTTTACAAATGAAGTCCCTGATTACAAGGGAAAATTTGTAAAGGACTCCGATGAAGATATAATAAAAAGATTAGACAAAGAAGGAAAACTATTTGTAACATATAAAGTTAAGCATACATACCCATTTTGCTGGAGAACAGGCTGCCCATTAATTTATTATGCAATGGATGCATGGTTTATTTCAGTTTCAAAGTTCAGGGATAAGCTAGTTAAAAATAACAATAAGATTAACTGGTATCCTGAAAGCTTTAAAGAGGGCAGGTTTGGAAACTGGATTTCAGAGGCAAAGGACTGGGCTTTGTCAAGAAACAAGTTCTGGGGAACGCCATTAAATATATGGGTTTGCGAAAACGAAAAATGTAATCATATGGAAGCAATAGGGAGCATAAAAGAGCTTAAGGAAAAGACCGGTGTTGAAGTAGATGATTTGCATATTGGCTCTGTTGATCCTTTAACATACAAATGCCCGAAATGCGGCAAAACAATGAAAAGAACCCCAGAAGTAATTGACTGCTGGTTTGATTCAGGAGCAGCAACATTTGCACAATTTCATTATCCATTTGAGAACAAGGAACTATTTAAAAAAAGATTTCCATATAATTTTATCTCAGAATCAATTGACCAAACAAGGGGCTGGTTTTATACTTTGCATGTTTTATCAACCCTTTTGTTTGATGATTTAACTTATAAGAATGTTGCAGTTACTGGATTGTTATGTGATGAATACGGCGAAAAAATGTCAAAATCAAAGGGAAATATATTATACCCAAATGATGTTTTTGACAAAAGAGGTGTAGATTCTGTAAGGCTTCTTATGTGCTCTTATCCATTGGGCAATAATGTTAAGGTTGGCCTTTCAGTCTTTGATGAAGTGATAACTCCTTTTTTTAATATACTCTGGAATTCATATTATTATATTGCAGATTACATCAATAACTTCAGGCTTAATAATATAAAAAATATAGATGTTAAAAGAGTAGAGGATAGATGGATAATATCAAAAGTAAACTCAACGTTGAAAGATGTTGAGAAAAGCATGAAAAAATATGATTATGCACATGCAACAGAATCCATAAGAAACTTTGTAGTGAATGATTTTTCAAGGACTTACATTAAAGTTGTAAGAGGCAGGACGCAGGAAGAGGATAAAGAGTTAGGCTTTAGCTTCAAATATGTATTTGACAGACTTATGAAGATAATGGCTCCATTCACTCCATTCATATCAGAGCATATTTATCAGAAATTCTTAAAAGAAAAATCCTGGAGTGTGCATTTTGAAGAATGGCCAATCAATGAAAAAATAGACAAGAAGCTTGAGCAGGAATTTTTATTTGCTTCTGACATAACACAGGCAATTCTTGCAGCAAGGGAAAAAGCACAGGTTGGAATAAGGTGGCCATTAGGAAAAGTTATTCTACACTCAAAAGATGAGAAAAAATTAACTAAAGATGTTGAATCATTAGTTTTGTCTCAAACGAATATCAAAGAATTGGAATATACAAAAAAGTTTGACCTTGGCTATGACTTCAAGATTAACTACAAGAACCTTGGGAAAGAATATGGCCAGAAAACAGCAGATATTATTGAATTAATCAACAAGAACAAAGATAAGGTGATAAAGGCATTGGCTGATGGAAAAGAAAAAATATCTTTTGATAAGAATGAGATTGATTTAAAAGGGCACATTAATATCATAAAGATTGTTCCAAAACCATTTGTTCTTGGCAGTGGAAAAGATTTTGATGTTTACCTTGACACAACAACAAGTTCTGAACTTGAGAATGAGGGATACTTCAGAGAGCTAACAAGAAGAATACAAAGCCTGAGAAAAAAGGCAGAGCTAAACAAGCTGGATAAAATAGAGCTTAGTTTAGAGCTTGATACTGACTTTGAGTCTTATGTTAAAGCCAACCTTAAAGAATTAGAGGAAAAAGTGGGCTCAAAGAAAACTCTGTTTGGAAAAGTTGATTTAAAGTTATCAACAAAAGAGAAAGTAAAGCAAAAAGAATTTGGAATTGGAATTAAGAAAATTAATTAAACCAAGACAGCGTTTATTGTTCCTTCCTGGCCAGGCCTGTTTGTTATCTTTGCCTTTCCTTTCTCTGTCTGAATAATACAGCCACGAGTCATTATGCTTCTTCTTACAAAGTGCCTGTTAGCAGGAGTTTCTAAAACAGAGATTATCTTTACTTTAGAATATTTTTTGGTTTTTTTATCCAGCAGGTTAACGGTATTTTCATTGAGCACTATCTGCTTATGATTTCCACCTACTGTTCTAATCACTTTTAGTTTTCTTTCATCAACCTTTGTTAAAGAGGGAACTCTGCCCTGCTCAGATAATCTTTTGCTTCTATTCTTCTTGTATCTTGAGCTTGTTGAAGTTCTCTTTGATCTTCTTTGACTTATTGTCATGTGGTTTGGAGTTTTTGAATTATTTATAAGCTTTTTGATTATCCTAATGGTTTATATAGTAAAGTTTATATATACCTCCTATATTCTTTTCAATGTTTTAATTTTTGGAGTGTGATTATAAATGGAAGATTCAAGGCCATTAGATGCCTTAAACAAGGCAAGGAACAAAAGAGTAATTGTAGAATTAAAAAACGGAAAACAGTATATTGGCAAGCTTAATGCATTTGACATCCACATAAATATTGTTCTGGAAGAAGCTGAAGAGAAAGTTAATGGAGAATTAACAAGAAAGCTTGGTGTTATTTTCTTAAGGGGAGACACAATCATTATGGTTTCACCAGCATAAATTATTTTCTTGGAGCGTTAAAATGTCTAAAGGAACTGCCTCAATGGGCAAGAAAAGCGGAAAGAAGAACATGATTCACTGCCGCAGGTGCGGCAAGAGAACATATCACATAAGGAAAAAAGTATGCTCTTCATGCGGGTTTGGAAAGTCTGCTAAGCTTAGAAGCTATAAATGGCAGAAAGATAAATAAAAATATTTCTAAAATAATTTCTTTTTCCAGAGAATAATAACCCCAATTATTGAGAGGGCTAGTGAAACCACCATTGTAATGGGGAAAGCATATGGTGAGTTCTGAAATGGCAGGACAATATTCATGCCATAAATGCTTGCAACAAGGGTTGGCAGCATCAGGATTAGGGTTATGGATGTAAGCAATTTCATAACAGTGTTTAGATTATTTGATATTAGTGAGGCAGATGTATCTGTCATCCCGCTGAGAATATTTGAGTAAATCTTAGCCATTTCAATTGCCTGCTTATTCTCTTCTGTTGTATCCTCAAGAAGCTCTTTGTCATGCTCAAATTGTGTAAATACATTTGTTTTGGTTAATCTTTCAATTAAAAACTGATTTGATTTTAATGATGTGCTGAAATAAACCAATGATTTTTGAATATTTAATAATCCGAGAATATCTTTATTTTGCATTGTTTTTTCCAGACCCTCTTGAATAATATGAACCTTTTTATTAATCATATTAAGGTAGCTTAAGTAAGTTTTTGCAGAAATTAACAATATTCTTAGTGTTGTCTGAATTTTTTTTGCAGTGTAAAGCCTTCGGGATTTTAATTGGGTTATTACATCATTATCATTAAAGCAGAGAGTTATTAGGTAATTATCAATAAGGATTATTCCCAATGGTATTGTTGAATATTCCAGTTCAGCATTATTTGAATTTTTCTGTGGAGTTCTTGTTATAATAAAAAGAAAGTTTTCATCCCTTTCCATGTCAGGCATCTCATCCATATCCTTGAGAGAAGATATAACATCCTGCGGCATTTCAATGATATGGCTTATTTTGGACAATTCTTTTCTAGTTGGGCAGATGAGATTTATCCAGCACCCCCTTGCAGGCTTTTTTATTAATTTAAGTTCCCCTTTGAATGACTTGAATATTTCTATCATGTTGCTTTGTTTAATTCTTAACTTCTATTTAAATGATTTGTTTTTTTGAAATCATATCATCTTTAAACAAAAAGCTTTTTATATATTAATTATGTTGCTCTTTTTATGCGGGGATGCCGGAGTGGTCAAACGGGACAGGTTTAGGACCTGTTGGCTTAGTGCCTACGAGGGTTCAAATCCCTTTCCCCGCACTTATTCTGTGTGTTTAACTATTCTTTATGCACTTTTTTTAATTAATCTATCAATTAACCCCGAAACATTAATTGATTTATTCTTCAGCTTCACGATGTTTTCCATACTTAATGTCATATCTATTCTTTTCTTTTCAAAAGGTAGCACACCATATTTATCGAAGAATTGCCACATTTCAAATATTTTTATTTCTTTTTTTGACAGCATTTTCTCACCATTTTTTCTATTTTTGCTATACTTTGTATATTTTCCTTTGCTATTTTTTTTATCTTCCTCATCAATTTTTTCT
>JAFCBX010000028.1 GCA_017610505.1 Methanosarcinales archaeon
ACTGTCTTGGCAGCTCCAAAAAGTTTTATTTTCATACAATGTTTTTAACAGAGGTAGTATTTATTTGTTTTCTTTGTTGTAATACATTTCATAAATATTTTTAAAGATGCTCATTTGTTAAAGTTTTAGGGTGGTAATATGACAAGGGGTAATTTAAGCATTCTTGCCTGTGAATCAGGAAGACCTTTCGCAGATAAAATTATAAAAGAACTTAAGGATAAGGGAGAAGAAGTCAAGTTTATTAATTCTAAGGAAACGCATTTTGCAGACACAGAGATTAAAACAACCATAGAAGAAAGCATTCGGGGTGCAGATATTTATATTATCCAAGATGTTGAAAATTCAGTTACACCATCCTCAGTAAATGACAATCTGATAGCACTAATGACGGCTATTGACGCTACCCATAAAAGTGATGCAAACTATATAACAGCTGTTATTCCAGTGTTCCCCTATGCAAGGCAGGATAAGCAAGAGGGGAGGGAGGGTATAGGTGCAGCAATGGTTGCAAAATATCTTGAAATTGTTCATGCAAACCATATTATAACTCTAGACATACATAATCCAGCTATTGCTGAATCTTTTGATGAAATCAAACTCGAAAATCTGCATGCTTCTAAAAACATTATTGATTATATTGAAGGTAATAAAGGTGATTTTGATCTTGAAAATTTAGTAGTAATGTCTCCTGATGCAGGTGGAGTCAAAAGAGCTAAACATTACGCTAAAATAATTGGGGCAAAGGTAGTTTTTGCCTATAAGGATAGAAATTATAACATACCTAATTCCATTGAATCAATCCAAATAGTTGGGGAAGTTAAAGGAAAAGATGTTTTAATAATAGATGATATGATTGATACTGCTGGAACTTTAATAAAGGTTATTAAGGCAGCTAAGGAAAAAAGCACTAAAAGAGTATATGCAGCCTGCAGCCTTGCTTTGTTTAATGGGTTAGCCATAAAAAGAATAACAAAATCTTATGAAAAGGGATATTTAACAGCTGTTATTGGAACTGATGCTATTTATCATGGAGAGAATTTCCAGGAAAAAAATCCATGGTATAAAGAGGTTTCTGTTGCAAACTATTTTGCAGAGGTTATCAGCAGGTTAAATCATAGAAAATCAATAAGCAAACTGCTTGAATAATTTAATATTTATGATTTATTTTTTCTATAGAAAATAAATGTTTGATAGATAAAAGAGATATTACTGACAACACAATGCCTGTTATTACAATAACCTGGAAACCAACAAACATTGATAATACCAAAGGCGTTGCAATACCCATACAACAGAACACTCCCTTTAGTGCCATTGCCGAATCAACCTCTTTCTCAAAAAGGGAATGGAGGATAGGATAATTTAACCCTAAAAATGAAGAGTGTGCCAATCCAATAAGAAAAATTCCAATGCTAAATGTTAAAACAGTATGTGAAACGAGAATTAGGAAAAAACCAGTTATTGAACTTAAAACAGAGATATAAGCAAACCTATTAAAACCATATTTATCAGATAGCTTTCCTACAAGAAAAGAAAAAATACAAATAGTCACACCATAAATTGATATAATTTTTCCAACATAACTCAAACCAAAAAGGTCTGTTATTAAAGCAACATTGATTTCTTCTTAATCAGCTTTATTGGATGAATTGCGTACCTTTCAACAGTATCTATATCTGAAATGAATAAAAGTAAGATTGATCCAAGGCATGCAATCAAAAATAAAATAAAATAAATAACATTGTACCCAACTTTTTCAACAAAAAAACTCATGAAGAAAATTGTTATTGCAGAGCCAATAACAAGGAATGAAAAAGACAATCCTGAATAAAAGCCACGATTTTTATTGGTTGTTGACCTTGTGAGATAGGTTCCGTGGGATATCCAAAGCATTGATCCTGCAAAAGCAATAATAACAGAGGAGATGTAAAGCATTATTTCTGACCTTAAAACAATTGAAATTATGAAAACAGGATAAGCGAGTGATGAAAAAAATAATGATTTCTTTAGGCCGAATTTCCTGCAGAAAAAAGGTGCAATAAAATTTGCTGGTATTGAGGTTATGTAAAGGATTGAAAGCGCAATAAAAGAAATCATCTCAAAGTTCTTTGTGTAAAATATTGATGAAAGATACTGCTGTGAAGAATCAAACCCTGCAAACATAAGGAAGAATGCAATTATAAGAAAAATTATGCTTTTATTTTTCATGAAAAAAGCTTTTTGTTTAACAGATTAAAAAACTTTCGTTATTTAACATATTTTAGAATTTCAGAAAGGTTATTGTTGTTTACAACACATGTTGCAACTTTCTTTAGCTCATCTGAGTCTGAATTAAATGCTATTGACAAGCCAACTTCCTTGAAAGCCTCAATATCAACATCACTATCACCTACGTAAATGCATTCGTCTGTTTTTATTCCAAGTTTTTTGCATAATTCCCTTATTATCCTTGTCTTGTTTTCCTTTCCTGCCCCGATTGGCCAGACAAATTCACCAGAAACCTTTCCATCTTTTATAACAAGTTTGTTTGCAAATATATAATCAACCTGAAAATCTCTCTTAACGCGTTTCACAACATCAATGCTTGAAGAGCTTACAATTGCACTTATTATTTTGTTTTTCTTTATAAAATCAAAGACATCCTTAACACCTTTATTGTATTCAACTGAATTAACAAGTTCATAGTAAGGACCGGCATCCCTGCCTTTCCAAAGCTTTGAAACAACTTCCTCAACAAGCTTTTCATAATCATTGTGAAGATGCTCTTCTGTAAGCTTTTTTCCCTTCTCAAATGTACCAAATTTTTTATGTAACTCTAACCAAAAATTAGGCTCCTTAAATATTACGCCGTCAAGGTCAAAGCATATCAGTTTGTATTTCATTCTTAATGACAAGATCATAACAATCAATTTTATTAATAAAACTTTCTAATTGATTTTACTGTTTCAGATTTCAATAACTTTTTATAATACCTTTATTTTAGCCTGATTATTTGGATCAGTATATTGTAATATTAAAAAATAAAAGGTGGTTAAACTGGAAAACAGAATAAGGGTTGGTGTTTTAATCTTTGAAGATAATAAGATATTATTAGTTAAGCATGTTGACCCTACAACAGGGTTTACATGGTGGGTGCCTCCAGGCGGCGGATTAGAAGGAACTGAAACTATTTTTGAATGTGGGGGAAGAGAGGTAAAAGAGGAAACAAACCTAAATGTAAAATTAGATAAAATTGCTTATGTAAGGCAATTCATTTTTAATAAACAGAAAGAAAATAATATTGATATGTATGTAACTTCCTCAAGCCACAAGGGCAGGATGTCTATTAAAGGCATTATTGGGAAAGGGGAAGATGAGCACTATATTAAGCAATTAAAATTCTTTTCAAAAAAAGAGCTTAAAAATATTAAGGTTTTTCCTTCTGTGATAAGAGAAGAAATGTGGGAAGACTATAAAAAAGGTTTTCCTACTATTAAATTTCTAGGAGTAGAAGATGACTCAGAGCATGGCATAATGGAATAATCTTTTATTTGAAAAAAAGTTAATTTAAATGTGTATTCTCCGAAAAATCTCCGGAGTTTTTTAAAAAGATTTATATATGCCTGATAATAATCTTATTTTAGTTAATCTTATAATTAAAGTAAGCAGGTGGGTGATTATGGCCAAAAAACAAAACAAAAAAACTAATGCTCAAAATACAAAATCAAAGGAGAATGACCAGTTCAAGGAAATTGAGTCAAAGCTTCCAAAAGATGCCCAGAAGAAACTAAGGGCAATCAAATCAAAGCTTGATAAATTCCAAAAAATAGTCCTGAAAAAGTTTGAACAATACGTAATAGGCATTGCACTACTTCCTCCAAAAAAGCCAGAAAAAGATGAAAAGCCTAGTGAGCAGATTAATGTTCTTGTCTTAGTTGATGATTCTGACAGCAAAAAGATGTCAAAGGATGAGCTAAAGACAAAGCTTTCATCTATTATAGAAGAAATGGCAAAAGATGTTGATAAAAACCTTGCGCCACAAACAATTATTCTTTCTGAGCTATGGCAGAGCTGCTATGATGCAAAATATGAATTATTAGAGCTTATTGCAATGTCTGCCCCTGTTCATGATACAGGAATGCTGTCTGCCATAAAGATAGCTGAAATCCATAAGTCAATGGTCATCAAAAAGTTTGAGAAATACATTGTAAGCTATGTTCTTGCAGGCTCTCTAGTGCAGGGAAAGGCAACAGCTGAATCAGATATTGATGTATTTATTGTTGTAGATGACACAGATGTCAAAAAGATGACAAGGGCAGAGCTGAAAGACAAGCTAAGGGCAATTATCATAACAATGGGAATGGAAGCTGGGGAGATTACAGGAATCAAAAACAAGCTGAATGTTCAGGTGTATATACTCACAGACTTCTGGGATAACATAAAAGAAGCCAATCCAATAATATTCACCTTTTTAAGAGATGGAGTTCCATTCTATGACAGAGGAATCTTTATGCCATGGAAGCAGCTATTGAAAATGGGCAAGATAAAGCCATCTGCAGAGGCAATTGACATGTACATGAACAGCGGGGAGCAGATGCTAAAGCATGTGAAGTTTAAGATAAGAGACATTGGAATGGAAGATACTTTCTGGGCTATCTTAACACCAAGCCAGGCAGCGCTTATGCTTTATGGTGTTCCTCCTCCAACACCAAAGGAAACACCTGAACTGATGAGACACCTGTTTGTAAAAAAAGAGAAAATGCTAGAGGAAAAGTATGTAAAGATACTTGAAAACAACATACAAGTCAGGAAGGATCTTGAGCATGGAAAAGATAAGGAACTCAGCGGAAAAGAGGTAGATGTATTATTAGAAAACGCAGAGAAATATCTGAAAAGAATAAAAAAATTATTCAGCCAGATAGAAAAAATAAGAGAACAGGAATCAATGCTTCATGTTTATGACACTGTTGTTACAGTTATAAGGGATATTCTAAGACTTGAAGGGATAGAGAAAGCTAATGATTTAGAGATAGTAAAGATATTTGAGAATGAGGTAATAAGCAAAGGAAAAATACCTGCAAAATTCTTAAGAATACTGCATGCTATAATGAAGGCAAAGAAGGATTACGATGAGAAAAAACTGACAAAGGCAGAGGTTGAAAAAGTTAAAAAAAGCTCTCAGGAATTTATTAGGTTTATGATAGAGTATATACAAAGAAAAAGGGGCATTGATGTTGAAAGAACAAAAATAAGAGTGAAATACGGGGACAAATATGGAGAAGTTCTTTTGCTTGGAAAAAATGCTTATATCATACATGACATTGACCAAGAAGAAAAAGAGATTTCAAAGGCAGAAATACTGCCTAACGGCGGCCTGGGAAAAATCACCAAGAGCTCCCTTGAAGATCTTGAGAAAGATCTCTCAAAAATAGAGATTCTGTCAAAGATCTTTATAAAAGAGCCAATATTTAAGGACATGAAAAAAATCTTTGGCAAGAATGTAGAGATACTGATTAAATACTAATCTAACTTTTTTTAATTATATTCTTTATTATATATTTTCTATTTTACTTAAGTTTATTAAGCAGGAAGATATTGTGTTAATATTGGGGGTTTATATGAGATTAAACTATAAGACAGGTTATAAAATATGCGATGCCATGACAAAAAAGCCTGTTTCTGTTTCACCAGAAACTTCTATTGAGGAATGTGCTTTAAAGATGAGGGACAGCCATGTAGGTAGCCTTGTTATAACAAAGGATTCCAGGCTTCTTGGCATATTATCTGACAGGGATATTGTAAGAAGAGTTATTGCAAAAAAACTGAACCCTAAAGAATTAAAGGCTGAAGAAGTAATGATAAAAAAAGTCATAACAATAAGCCCTGAAAAAGATATTTATGATGCTCTCAAAAAGATGAAGGACAGCGATGTAAGGCACCTCCCTGTTATGAATAAAAAAGAGATGGTTGGCTTGCTTACATTAAAAGATGTACTTAAAATACAGCCAGAGTTATTTGAGCTGATGGTTGAGAAGTTTGAACTCAAGGAAGAATCAAGAAAACCTATCTTTGGCGGTCCAATATCAGAGGGCATATGCGAGGCTTGTGGTTTTCCATCAACACATTTAACTGAAATTGAGGGTTCATTTCTTTGCAGAAGATGTGCATCCAAAAAGCTTTAGAAACCTTTAAATATATTCTATTTTTCTGTTCTATCTATCCTGCGGGGGTAGCAAAGTCTGGTCAAATGCGCAGGACTTAAGACCAAAGTTAGGATTATAAGGCAGAAATCCTGTCTCTTAGTGAGTCCGTGGGTTCGAATCCCATCCCCCGCATTAATAGTTCTGGATTAATTCAAAATCTTCTTATTCTAATTAGTAAGAATTTCTAGGGTGCCCTTTTTTATAGCTCATATAAAGAGCAGAAAGCAAAACAAAAATAAAAAAGATTCCAAGGGGGATCATAAGTGAACGAATGGAAAAATTATCTTTTCCTGATTTAACCAATTCTTTTAAACTAATGTTCCACCCTGCAGAAGGAGTATCTGCCTCTTCTTTTGTTATGTCTGTTTCATTTATTACAGGAGAAACTGCTTCTTTTCTTCCAATAACAGTAAGAATTTTTTCTTGGTTTGCTTCTAATATTTGATTATAGTCTGATTTGTATATAATTTTTAAATTTACTGAATAATTTTTTTTATTCACAACATCCGGGGCTGTGAAATATATATCCTTAATTTCTTTAAGTTCTAATGGTTTTAAATTATCTATTTTTCTTGTTATTTTTATAAAATCAGGCAGTTCACTTTCTATTATTAATTCTATATCCTTAAATGAATGTGTTGAACTTGGATTTTTTATTGTTACTGGAATATTTAATTTTTCAGAACTTGGTATCTCTTTACTAACTCTCAAAAGCATCAATAATGTGTCTCCATAACTGTTTATGTTTATTGATTTTTCAACATCTTTCCTAATATTATTAATTATAAATGAGGCTTTTGGCTTTAATGTATAGTTTCCTATGTATTTACTTTTTAATTTTATATTGAATAATTTAGTTTCTCCTTTGGTTAGTTTGCCTTCCCAGCTTAATTCCTTGTAATCCTGTGTTAGATATTTTGGCGGTATTGATATGTCTAGTTCATCAGGTATTGTTATTTTAAAAGAGGTTATGGTAATGCTGTTGTTATTATTTATATTTGTTAAGTTAATGTTTAGATTAGCCTCCTGGCCTAACTTTACTTCATTCTTATCCAGTGTTAAAATCATATTCAGTTGATAGTTGGGAATAATTATTGTTGATGTCCCAGAATGACTTTTTACTATTTTAACTCCATTGTTATAGATTATAGATGCCTGGGATTTAAATGTGGTGTTCTGTAATGCCTTGATCTTATAAGAAAATCTTTTTTCTGTACCTTTTTTCAGGCTGCCATACCATTTAACAGTTCTGTGTGTACTATTAGCAGATGAAACACAATCTGAGATTTGTGTAATTGCAAATGAAGAGGGAATAGAGTCTGAATAAACAATGTTAGTAGCTTCTACATTTCCTGTGTTTTTTAGGGTTACCTCTATTTTCGTCTGCTCACCAATCAAAAACCCTGTATTTCCAACTGTTCTTGTTAATTCAATTTCTGTGGTTTCTAAAAGAAGTGAGTATATTTTAATAGATACCTTGTATATATCATCATCTAAGGTTGTGTTATGGTACCAAAATTCTGGGTTAGTAACACATAACTCATAGTTTTTCGTGGTTTCACATGAGCCATTCTTTACAATAACATATGAATTAGTTGGTAAGGTAATAATTACCTTGTCATGAGCAGAGCTTAAAGTAAAACTAAAGATTTTATTACTTATATTAACTGTATTTATTTGATTAGAATAAATAGTTCCAGAGTAAATTTGTTTTTCATCTACAGCGTAGGCAGATGGGATTATAATTAATAACAAAAATATTATATATAAAAAGACCTTTTTTTGCATATTATAATACATAAGACAAATAGTATAAAAAACCTTTTATTAGTTTAGTTTTTCATTTGGTTGCTGTTTAATTTCTTCTTAAAAACAATTAGGAGATAAAGATAATTCAACTAGATTAATAGTACTATTTTTTAGTAATGTTTTTAAATAATGATAAAAT
This sequence comes from Methanosarcinales archaeon, assembly GCA_017610505.1. GTDB lineage: Archaea > Nanobdellota > Nanobdellia > Woesearchaeales > CG1-02-33-12 > CG1-02-33-12. Next base: position 8,131 of record JAFCBX010000028.1, read on the forward strand.
TCCTTAATATTTATAGCTAGATGTATATATTGGTGATAAAAATGATGAAAACAAAAACATTAAAAATTATTGCATTATTGCTGTTAATTAATATAGTCTCTGTAACAGCAGCAATAGATGCAAGTTATGAATGCAGGGAAAAAAACTGCATGGAAGGTACAGAAATAGATTTTACTGTAAATATATTTAATAATATCAACAAAAGTATTAATGTAGGTGATGTATATATCAAGGATAAGGATTATGATACTATTCTTGGGTTTGATCTTGGTGAAAAAGTAGTTCTAAGCCCAAATGAGGTTCGTAGCTTTAACTTTACAAGTTTGATTAAAGCTCCAACAAAAGGTTATACATTCTATTATATTCCATGTTTTAGGATGTCTTATGTTGATAAACCAGAAGAGGTTTTTGAGATATGCGGCAAAACTATAAAAAGTTTTACAGTTCTTCCATTATCAGGGATTGAATGCAGAGAGGACTCTGAGTGTGAAGAGGATGAATACTGCAACACATTCAGCATTTACAAATGCAAAAAATTAGAGTGTAAACCAAATGAAACTATATTTAACCATTCATGTGTTATTTCACAACCAAAAAAAATAGTTGTTATTAATTGGAAGAATACTATATTAACAGTAGGAGCTATTGTTTTAGCTGTTATTTTATTGTTTTTATTTGTAGGAAGAAAACAAAAGCATGAAAGTGAGGATTATGTGGATATGACTACTGAATTTAGTGAAAAGGAAGAATCTCCTAAAAAAGAGGAAATAGATGAGGAAGAGGAGCATAAAAAAGAGAAGTTAGATAAAGAGAATAAAAAGATTGAAGAATCTTTTAGGGAATTAAAAGAAGATAAGCCTAAAAAAGATGAAGAGAATAAAGAAATCAAGGATTCTGTTAAGGAAATTAAAGAACAGGATGAACCTAAAAAAGGAATTGGAGGGGATGAAGAAATTAAAAAAAAAGTTAAACCAAAAAATAAAAAGAAATACAAGCGTGTAAAACTAAATAAAACTTATGAAGAAGTTCCGGACTATATAGTAAATGAACAAAAGGAAGGAACTAAAAAAAAGCAGGAGCAGGAAATAGAAGACGACAAAATAGAAATAATGGATTACAGCGGTTATGAAGATGATGATGAAGAAAATAGGGATGTTCTTTGATTGATTATTTTTATGCCCCGGTGGCTTAGTGGCTATAGCGCCACCTTGGTAAGGTGGAGGTCGCGAGTTCAACTCTCGCTCGGGGCTTAACTAAAAAAGTAGAAATGAACATTACAGAGGGGTAAGTATGAAAGAATTTTTTTCTGCAAGGGTTAATAAAAAAAGGATGTTGGAACTCCAAAATAAAAAGAACATCGATGTATTAAAACAGGATTTTTTCCCAATACTTAATTTTGATTTCTTAATAATAAAAGAATATAGTGATTTGTTTAAGAAATATTTACCTAAAAATCAACATTTTAAGTCTCTTGAAGTTGGATGTGATCTTGGATTGTGGATGTGGTATTTCAATAAATTTC
>JAFCBX010000116.1 GCA_017610505.1 Methanosarcinales archaeon
TTAATGTGTCCCCATCATCAGGGTCTGTTATTGTTAATTTTAATTCCAAGTCTGTGTTTGTATAGACTATGGTTGGGCTTGTCTGAGCATCTGTTATTGTTGGTGCTGCTGCACTAACTCCTGCTACGAGAAACAACATAAGAAATAACCCAACTAAGCTTCCTGTTAAAAAGGTTTTTTTCATTTTTTACCCCCAAATATTATCTATTTTTTATCTATTTTGAAAATATACATATACATAGTCGTATATTATTGTTAAGTAGTTACACGTCATATATAAAGCTTACTATTCTGTGATGTATATAATAGACTATCTATTCATATCAAAGGTTATCTATTTATATTTTTATATTTATATTTCTATTGATATTAATCTATTTATATTAAGAAAACCCCTAGGAAATGATTCCAAACTTATTTAAGGCTTTTTTTAGCTCTTTATGGCCTTCTGCATAGGTTTTAAGTGGAATTTTTTTAATTGAAGAGTTAACTGCCTGTCTTATTGCTATTGCTCCTGCCTTTGTGCCGTCTGGATGTCCATGGCAACCACCACCGCACTGAATAACTATATTATTTCCCATTATTTTCATAAGTGAAGGAATGCATCCAGGATGAAGTCCGCCAGAGCATACTGCAAGGGTTGGCTTTATATTATACCATTTCTGCTCAAGTATATGAGAGCTATTTTTATGTATTATTTGGTTTTCTATATTTTCTCCAATATCCTTTACCTCATGCTTTGTTCCAGTCATCTTTCCAACTATTGCACCAATATGCAGCTGGTCAACACCTATTAATCTTGCTACCTTTGCTATTGTAAGCATGCTTATTCCGTGTTTTTGATTTCTTGTGAAAGCAGCATGTCCTGCCCTGTGGGCATGAATAACAAGGCCTAAATCAGCATTTCTTAATGTCTGTAAAGCAGACCAGCCTGCTGTAATTATATCAATCATTATATACCTTCCACCATTGGCCTTGACAAACTTTGCTCTTTTCAGCATCTCATTTGTTTCAGCAGTCACATTTGGCATGTATATCTTTGTTTCTCCTGTTTCTTTTTCAGCTTTATCTCTCATTTTCAATGTCTCAATAACCCTTTTATTGAATCTATTAAATTTCATTGATGTGAGGTTTTCATCATCCTTAACTATATCAAGGCCGCCAATCCATGCATCATAAGCCACTTTTGCATGCTCTTTTTCATTTAAGCCGAGCTTTGGCTTTATTATAGTGCCTGTTAAAGGCCTGTTCTTAATTCCTGTAATTTTTCTTATGCCTTTTATTCCAAAACTTGGGCCTTTAAAGGACTTAATAATTGATTCTGGAAAAGAAATATCAATTAGCCTTAGATTTTTAACTGCACTCATTCCAAATATATTGCCTGCAATGCTTGAAAGGATTTCAGGCATATTGCCCTTTTCAAACAAATCCTGGCTGTAGGCTATCTTTATTATATTGCTCTTTTTATTAATATAGAAAACACTTGGCTTAAGAGTTTTTGCTATTCTCTTGTTCATAGTGCCAATATCGGTCCATGTTCCTATAGAAGATTCTAATGCAACATGAGCTGCAGCTTTCTCAATAGTTATTTTATTTGGTTCTAAGTAGAATTCACATATCAAATCAGTTTTTAATGTCTTATATTTAAGATTAATATAGTTTAACAAAAAAACACCTTTTTTTATTTATTTCTAAAATTAAAAACATTTGTTAAATCAACATTCTCCTCTGCGTAATGTTTATCACTCTTCTGTTCTTTTTCCGGCTCTGGTTCTTTCTTCTCTTCATTGCTTTCTTTTTCATCTGAATCTTGTTCCTGCTTCTCAGGTTCTTCTTCCTTTTTCTCATCTTCAGAACTTTGCTGTTCTTCTATGTTTTCATCTGGCTTTTCTTCTGAGCTCTTTTCTTTTTTTTCTTCAGGTTGCTCAACTTGTTCTTGCTCTCTTTCTTCAGATTCTTTTGGTTTTTTATCTTCAACATAAATAGATTCATCATTCTCTTCCATGAGTTCTCCTACTGTTTTTTCTTCTTTTGCAACATCATAACCTGGATTTGTTCTGTCAACTGGCTCTATTTCATCGACTGTTGGAAGCCCTTCTTTTTTTTCTTCATCCTGTTCATCAGAATTAATCTCATCACTTGCTTTGTAAGGCTTAATCTCTTCTGGTTTTTCTTCTGGCTCTATATTTATTTCTTCAGGTTTTTCATCATTTTTTATTTCCTCAGCTTCACTAGTTAAATTCTCCTCTTCCACAGCCTGTTCGATTGTTTCCTGCTTCTCCACTGGCTTTTCTATTGGTTC
>JAFCBX010000029.1 GCA_017610505.1 Methanosarcinales archaeon
TAAAATCTCTGGCTCTGCAACAAACATTGATGAAAACCCAATGTAAATATCAGAATCCTTTGGCTTTTGTTCAAAGCTCAATATTTTAATGCCTTCTATTTTAACAATACCTTTTTTTGAAGGCATTGGAGAGGTTGTAAGCATTAAAGTAGCAATTGCATTCTGCCTTATATGCTGGTTCCATAGCTCTTCAATATTTATTTTATCGAAGATAATATCACCAAACACAACAAGAAAAGCTGTATTTATCTTTCCATTGACAAGCCTTAATGAGCCTGCACTTCCATTTGATTCCTTTTCTTCAATATAACTTATTTTAACACCATATGATGAGCCATCTTTCAATATATCAAAGACACTTGTGAGTATATTTGACCTCGCAATAATAAAAATATTCCTGAAATTATTCTGCCTTAATTTTTTAATGGCTTTCTCTACAACAGTTGTTTTTCCTATTCCTGCTGTTATTCTGTATTCATTTTCAGAGATTTTCATATTTTTCTCATCCCCTCCTGATAAAATAACAGCAGTCCTGTTCTCACCCAAAGAATTATTCACAAGATGTTCTATTGCCTGCGACCTGTTTCTTATAATAACATTATCAACAACAGAATCTATTCTTTTCAGTATTTCCCTGTCAATTGTTATGGAAATCTTCTGCTTCATAATATAATCTAAACATAACTTATATATAAATTTATCGCATAAAGTAGGATAAAGGTAAGATATTTAAAGAATCTTTATCTTTATATCAAAAATGGCATTTAATGAAATAATTAATGGAAAAGGCAAATATAAGATTCTTGCTGAAAGGATAGAAAAAATAAATGTAAGTTATAATTCTGAGCCATATGATGGCTACAGCCAGGAAAGCAAAACCAAAATAAATGAAATGAGAAAAGAAGCAAGAGATGACCCAAGCTTATTTGACGGACATGGAGTTAGATTATCAGATTATTCTTTTGATAATGGAAAACTTTCTTTAGACCTTCAACACACAACATATTTCTGCCATGTTGCAACAAGAGAAAATATTCATGATGAAAAAGACTGTGCAAAATGGTTTGGTTGCTCTGGAATAACCCTCTCAAAAGATGGAAAAAAATATTTAGTGTGGGTTGGTGAGAAAAGCCCATTAAATGAAATAGGCTCTGGTCAGATTCAGCTTCTACCAGCAGGAGCAATTAATCCAATAAATGACTTTGGATTTGATTATACTGTCAAAAGAGAACTGTATGAAGAAGCATTGCAAAAAAAACCCATATATAAAGCAGTTAAAGATAATTTTGAGATAGAACTTCTAGGAACTAAGAAAAGAAATATTAAAAAAGAAATTAGTGGAAGCACAAAAAGGCATTTTCTTGACCTTGATTGCAGGATTAAGATTTGTGAGCCATACATGCTTATGGATATGCTTGAAATAAGCTCTTTTAGCCTTGCACATCTTGTATTTCTTGACATGAAAAAGCATGAGATAGAGAATTCTTTTAATTTAATCCCAGAGAATGAAAGAGAATTCAGCAACATACAACCTTTGGAATTTAAAAGGAATTATTTAGATGATTATCTAAAATCTGAATTTGAAAATTTAAGACCCCAGGTAAGGGCTGCAATAAACTCTTCATTAAGAAATTATGATTACCTGCTTGAAAAATTGGGGAAATAAATATTAAAAGAGGGAGATAATGAAAATAAAAAAATCAAACAAAAAAAGATTTACTATTTCTGTTGTAGGAACAGGATATGTTGGATTAATAACAGGAGCAGGATTTGCAAAGCTCGGCCACAATGTAATTTGCGTTGATATAGACCAAGAAAAGGTTGATCAAATCAACAATAAAAAGCCGCCAATTTATGAGGAAGGTCTTAAAGAACTGCTTAATGAATTAGTCCCAAAAAATCTTGAGGCAACAACTGACTTAAACAAGGCAATACTAAACTCCCAGATAACATTTATATGTGTTGGAACACCTTCAAGAAAAAAAGGGGACACATACTTTAAGCAACTAGAAACTGTTTCAAGGGATATTGGAACTACACTAAAGGAAAAAAACAAGCCACACCTTGTTGTTGTCAAAAGCACTGTTGTTCCAGACACAACAGAAAAAATGATTATTCCATTGATTGAAAAGAATTCTGGAAAAAAGTATGGAATTCATTTTGGTGTTGTTATGAATCCTGAATTCTTAAGAGAGGGCTCTGCATTAGAGGATTTCTTTAATCCAGACAGAATAGTTATTGGCTCTTCTGACCCAAGGTCATTAAAAACAATAAAGCAGATTTACAAAGACTTTAAATGCCCAATTCTTACAACATCTTTCAAGGAAGCAGAAATGATAAAATATGTCTCTAACTCATTCCTGGCAACAAAGCTGTCATTTATCAATGAGATAGGCAATGTATGCAAGAGGCTTAATATTGACACAAATATTATTGCAAAGGGAATTGGCCTTGATTACAGAATATCGCCCCACTTTTTAAGGGCAGGGATTGGTTTTGGGGGCTCATGCTTTCCAAAAGATGTTTCAGCACTGGTTTTTAAGGCAACTGAAGTCGGCTACAACACAAGATTATTAAGTGCAGTGCTTGATGTTAACAGGGACCAGCCATTAAAGTTATTGGAAATTCTGGAAAATACAGGGCCTCTTAGAGGAACGAAGATTGCAATCTTAGGTCTAGCATTCAAGGCAGGAACAGATGATACAAGGGAAAGCCCTGCCTTAAGCATAATAAAAGAGCTTTTGATGGAGGAATCTAAGTTATATATTTATGACCCAATGGCCATGCCTTCTATTAAAAATCTTTTTCCTCATTTGAATTATGAGAAAACAGCACAAGATGCTGTTGACAATGCTGATATAGTCCTTATCCTTACAGAATGGCCTGAATTCAAGAAAGTCAATTATGGCGACAAACTGGTTATTGACGGAAAGAATCTGTTTGATAACAATAACAAGCCAAAAAATTATGAGGGAATCTGCTGGTGATTTAACAAGATTTAAATATTAATGATAAATTAACAAAAAGGGGTGCTAAAATGAAAGTAATAATTCCATTAGCTGGAAAGGGAACAAGATTAAGGCCGCACACATTCTCAAAGCCAAAGCCATTACTGAAAGTTGCAGGAAAGTCTGTTCTTGGGCATATAATTGACAAACTAAAGCCACTTGATGTAGAAGAGATTATATTCATAACAGGAGATATGCAGGAGAAGATAAAAGAATATGTCAGCTCCAACTACAGCTATGAGGCAAGGTACATAAAACAAGACAATCTATTGGGAGACGGCTATGCCATAAACCTTGCAAAAGAATATGTGAAAGATGATGTTCTTATTATTTTTGTTGATACAATATTTGAGACAGATTTATTAAAAATAAGAAACATTAAATCAGACGGCGTTGTGTGGGTAAAAGAAGTTGATGATCCCCGAAGATTTGGGGTTGTTGTTCTGAAAAATGACCATATTGAAAAAATAGTGGAAAAGCCGGATGAGCCAATATCAAACCTTGCGCTTATAGGGCTTTATTATGTTAAGAACAGCTCTTTGATGTTTCACTGTCTTGATGAGATGATAAAATGTAATTTGAAATCAAAGGGTGAATTCAGGCTTGCTGATGCCCTTGGCCTGATGATTAAGAATGGTGCAAAACTTAATGCCTTAGAGGTTGATAAATGGCTTGACTGCGGAAAGCCGGAAACATTATTAAGCACAAACCGCCATCTCTTAAAAAATGGCTTTAATAAGGAGATAAAAACAAAAAACTCTGTTATTATTAATCCAGTTTATATTGAAGACAAAGTTAAAATAGAGAACTCAATTATAGGTCCTTATGCTTCAATAGCATCTGGGGGTGTTATAAAAAACTCAATTGTAAAAGATTCAATAGTCGGTGAGAATGCTATTATAGAGAATGCTGCCTTAAACAAATCACTTGTTGGAGACACTGCTCTGATTAAAGATACCTTTAGAAAGGTTAATGTTGGCGATAACTCAGAGATAGATTTTGAATAAGATGCTTATAAAATATCATTTTTTATTTGGATTAATTGTTTCTTTACTGCTTTATCCTGTTTATGGTATTAATATTTTGATAATATTTTTTACAAATCTTTTATTGGATGTTGACCATTACATTCTTTATATTTTTAAATTCAAATCTTTCAGTATAATTAAGGCACATGATTATTTTTTTAATGAGGAAAAGCCATTTCTCTTGTTTTTTCATACAGTGGAATTTTTGCTTGCTTTGTTATTTTTTTCTTTTTATTTTAGGTTAGCTTTTTTTGCACTTGTTGGATTGGTAATACACCTTTTGCTGGATATTTATGAAGAAATGAGAGAGAAGCATATTGGAAGGTTTCCTTCAATTATCTGGTGGTATTTAAGAAAGAGATAACTTAAAATATTCTATTGTCTTTTTTATGCCCTCTTCAAAGCTTGTTTTTGGAGCCCAATCAAGCTTTTCTTTTGCTAAAGAGATATCAGGCCTCCTTTGCTTGGGGTCATCTTCCGGCAATGAATTAAAGATAATTTTTGAAGAGCTTTTTGTGTAGTTGGTTATTTTTTTGGCAATTTCAATTATTGTTGTTTCATTAGTGTTGCCAAGATTAATTGGGCCAAGGTATTTTTGGTTCATCATTTTATATAATCCTTCAACCAGATCCTTAACATAACAGAAACTTCTTGTTTGGAGACCATCCCCAAACACAGTAATTTTTTGGTTTTTTAAGGCCTGAACAATAAAATTAGATATAACCCTTCCATCATTTTCAGCCATTCTTGGGCCATATGTGTTGAATATCCTGACAATCCTTATGTCAAGATTATATTTGCGATGATAATCCATGAACAAGGTTTCAGCAACTCTTTTTCCTTCGTCGTAACAGGCACGAGGTCCTAGTGTATTTACATTGCCTCTGTAGGTTTCTTTTTGAGGGTGCTGTTCTGGATCCCCGTATATTTCTGAGGTTGAGGCCTGCAAAACCCTTGAGCCGTTAAGCCTTGCAAACTCAAGCACATTTATAACACCAAGAGTGTTTGCCTTAATGGTTTCTATTGGGTCAAACTGGTAATGCACTGGAGAAGCTGGGCATGCAAGGTTGTATATCTGGTCAATGTGCTCTTTGATAACCTTTCTTAATGGCTGTGTTATATCATGTGAGATTACCTTAAAATTAGGATTATCCTCTAAGTACTTTATGTTTTTTATGCGACCTGTAAAGAAATTATCCAAGCAGATTATCTTATTACCATTATTCAGAAGGAATTCACATAAGTGAGATCCTATAAAGCCTGAACCGCCTGTTACTAATATGTTCATATTTTACCCCCAAGGAATAAAGTTTTATTAGATTATATAAAACCTTTTATATTTATTTAATGTATTCATAAATCCTGAAATATGGATTATCTGGCTTGAGTCCTGTCTTGTATGTTACATCAACAGTGTTTTTCATGAGCCAATTGTATTTTTCCGGCATGTTGCAATGCCATGTTTCTCCTTTAATGCATGTTGTGTTGTCAACTATACCACTTTGATCAATCCTTCCAAAGCCAGGGGTATAGCCATCATACAAGTAATTGTTTAAAACAAAATATTTTAGGTTATTGCTTTCTATTTGTTGTTCTATCCACCTTACATTAATTCTTGACCAGGATGCACAAATCCTTTGTGTGTAAAAAATAAATGATTTATCATGGACTCCAGCAACACAGGCATATTTTTCCTGTCCTATATTTTCATTAATATAATCTGCAATAACCTTAACCTCATCCGGCCTTTTGTAAATCCCAAACCCGCCAATAACCAATGCAGATGCAACACAAACATTGAGCAGCAAGTATATTATGACTATACCTGAAAGAATACTTTTTTGTTTTGTTATTTTAATCCTCTTGAAATAAATATTAAAAATAAATACTGTGAGGAATATTACAGCCATTATTCCTATATAATACTTACTTAATAAATTAAATAAGAGGGATATCCAATAAGATTGAGACATTGCTTTATACTCTGAAGCATAGGTTAAAGGAAATCTTGCTGTCATAAACACCATCCATGAGAGTGTTGATGCAATCAGCAATGGAAACATAATGCTTTTTTTCTTTACAAATGAATCTAATGAATAAATAATTCCTATTGATGCAAGAACAGCAAATGCAGGAACAATCACAACCTGTCTCTGGACATAGGGCTTTCCATGGATATAAAATATAACAATTGATAAAAACCAGAATAGCCATAATGCATACTCTGATTTTTTTATATTTTTTAGTGAATAGAAAAAACCAAATAATGTTGGGATAAAGATAAGGCCCATAAAAGGGGTCATAAGAAGATAGTTAAGCATAATCTTTACTGACTGTATTACTGGCATTTTTGGACCAAGAATACTTCCGACTGCACCATGGCCTGGAAGTGCATAAAGGAACATGTTTATAAATGCATTAAGAAATTTTGGATTATTGAAAAATATCAAAGGCATCAGCATATAAGCAAAGAATAATCCAAGAACAATCAATGCTGCGAAGAGGAAATGTTTTAGTTGCTCTTTTTTTATCTTTCTGAAATAAAGATAAGGCAATAATGCAACCAATGGAACTAATCCCCTGAAGTCTGTTGTCCATGCATTTACCAGGCAGATAAAAGCTGCAAGATAAATAAATGAGTTCTTTTTTTCATCAATTGCTTTTATTACAAGAAAGGCTACCAATAAGCAGTAAAAGGTTAGTGCACCATGCAGAAGCCCGTTTCTTGTAAAAACTATGTGGAAAGGTGAAAAAGCAAAAAGCATTGATGCAATGAAAGCTATTTTTTTGTTAAATTGCTTTTCTGTTATTAAATAAATTAAAAGTACTGAAAGCACGCTAAATAACAAAGTTGGCATCAGAATTGCATACTTATTATAGCCTAATATTAATATCGAAATAACAAGGGGAATTACTGCAAAAGGCCTTGTAAAATGCAAGCCCCCCCGTGACATTGGCTCATCCGGGAAAGAAGGATATATTATTTTTTCTGGCGATTTAATAGCAAATGTTGAGAGTTGTGCTAACGCGCTGTCATCCCCGCCGCTTAATTCATTTGCATTATAGATTCTAATAAGAAAAGTGCATAACAACAATATTATTAAAAAAATATTTTCTTTTTTCATACAAATCATCCTTTTTAGCTAACTTAAATATTTTTCGAAACATGGGCAGATACTGTCAACCGGGCTTCCTAAGGTTTGATGGTTTCTAAGACTTTAATTTTAAGTGGCTTATATAACCAAACTATCAATCCGAAGAAAGTTGTTAATACATATGTAAAAAGAATAACTGCTGAAAATGCAACAGCAGACTCGCTACTTAAACCTAACCTAAGGAAAATCAGAATAAATACTGCATCTCTTGTTCCAATGCCTGAAAATGAGATGGGCAAGATTGTAACTAACGATGAAATTGATAAACAAGCAACAAGATAAATAAAAGGTATATTTATATTCATTGCTTTGGCAATGGAAAATAAAATAAAATAATAGGTAAACCAAGCAAGAACTGTCAATAAAAAAGTTTTGATTAATGTCAAGTATTTTATTCTGCCCAAATCAAAAACAAAATCATTAATGTTCTTCTTAAAACTTTTTCTAAATTGGTTAGGCAAAAGGAAATTAATAAAGAAATTATATAAAAACAGCCTAATTTTTTTGTTCATGATAAAAACAATAAATAAGGCAATTACAATAATTAAGGTTCCTGAAATAATCAAAACTTGTTTTCTGAAGATGGATAGAAAAATTATTAAACCCAGGATTCCCATTATAACCAAAAAGATTATATCCTGTATCCTATCTATAAATATGCTAACAGAAGATTTCCCTAAAGAATAACCTTTCCTTTTTATATAGTATATCCTTATTAGCTCACCAATTCTCCCAGGGGTTATGCTGCCAATAAAAAGTGAGGCAAAAAATATTAAAACAGCTTCTTTAAAAGGCATTCTAATTTTCTGTGATGCCAGCAATATCTTCCATTTATAAGCTCTTATTAAATAGATTATTATTATATTGATTGTTATATATAAAAAAACAATGGGCATGTTTGATTTAGAAAATATCATAAAAATCTTTATTAAATCGATTTTTCTTAGAATAACAATAAAGAGC
>JAFCBX010000030.1 GCA_017610505.1 Methanosarcinales archaeon
TGGTTTATCCGCAGGGATGGCATTTATAACAGATTATATAAGCATAGCAGTAATTATTGTTTGTTTCATTTTTATTATTTTCAGCAAAAAATGGAAAGGCCTCTTATTGTTTACACTTGGTTTTTCATTGTTGATTTTTGTTTTATTAATTTATAACTATTCGGTTTTTGATACCCCATTTACATTTTCCTATTACTACGTTGACCAAAAACCAAGTGATAACAAGATAAATAAATATGATGAAGATTTAGTTGAATTATGGAAACAAGAAAATGAAACAATAGAACATATAAATTTTGAGCTTTTAACCAAAAAAAATCAGTTTGTATGTGCTTATGCCTTAACATATGTTAACTCCCCTGAAAAGAGATTGGTTCAAATAAGGATAGGAAGCAATGGTAAGATAAAGATATGGTTGAATGATAAAATAATAATAAATGAAGAGGGTATAAGAACAGTAATAATAAATCAAGATATCAAAACTGCAGAATTAAATGCTGGATGGAACAAAGTTTTGATTAAAGTGTGTAAGTATAGGGAAGATTATTTTGAGCTATTTTTTGTGATAACTGATAGTAAAGGTAAGATTTATCATGATTTAGAATATAATACCTTGGTTAATAATTCCAAGAACTTTTCAGGAGAAAAATACAAAAACAATAAAACTAAATGGCTAATAATTGGGCCTTTTGATTATATTGATGAAAATTATATATTCAAAAAGAAAGATTATTTTCCCAAGGTTAGTGACAAAGCAAATCCCCCTGAATATGAAATTATTTTAAATAAAAGTTATAGTGGTAAGGTTGATTTGGTTAAATGGCAACCTCAGTCTAATAATAAATTAAAAAAGAATCAAACCTATTTTATCACGGATATAATTTTAGTATCCTCAAAAAAATATTTAGAAAGGATTCCTTACTATGTTAATACCTTAATTAGATTATTATTTTATCCTTATAGGGGATTATTTTTTTATAATCCAATCTTAATATTCTCTTTAATGGGATTATTTTTTATGTATAAAAAAGATAAAAAAATTTTCACTTTTGTTGTTTCTTCTTTCATACTTCTTTGTTTAGCAATAATATTATCAATCTGGGTGTGGTGGGGAGGATCTTCATTTGGTCCAAGGTTCTTATTATTAATTATTCCTTTCCTCATGATTCCTTTAATGTTTTGCATTAAAAGGATTAATAAAAAAATTCTGTTATTTTTTATGATGATATGTATTTTTATAAGCTTGTTAGGAATGCAGGAATTTGAACAGTCAATCACAGTTTCAAAATGGGATAGAATAAACTCAATGAATGAAATAACTAGAAACACACTAGCAGAACATCAAGATAAAATATATTTAATGCAACCCTTAGGAAATCCTTTGTTTACATACTATATGCCATTGTTTTTCAGGTATGGCCCGCGCAGCATACTAATAGAAGAGATCCTTGGCTCCAGGTTGTTTCCTTTCCTTAATGTATTTATCTTAATTATTGTTGTTTCATTTATTTGGAGAAAAGAACTAAAAGAATCAATAAGAAAAATTAAGAAGGGTTTCAAGGTAAGCAATTCAGGCAAAAAATAAAAAATGTATTAACTCAAGAATAGAAAACTATTAATATACAAGAAACAAAAAACAAAAAGGCACGTATAATTCCAAAAAAAAATCAAAAGATTTATATAATAGTATACACATTTGGTAAATAATACTAAAAGAAAAGAGGTTTTAAATGGCAAAAGATATTCCAAAAGCAACAATCGCTGTTTTGCTTGTCCTAACAATTCTGGTTTCAATAATTGGTACATGGACTGTGCTGGAATCTATCAGCATAAAAGAGGCAACTCCCATTGAAAAAACAGTTTCAACATCAGAGGGGAATGTCAGGTTAGCTATAGTGGAGCCCTCAGAGCCAGAAGAAGACAGTTCAAATATTAGGTTTGAAATAATAAAATAAGGAGGATAAAAAATGGATGAAATATCAAACAAAACATTAGCAATTCTGCTGATTGGAGCAATAGTTATTTCATTAGGAGGAACATTAATCAGCCTAAACAGGTTGGCTAGGATAAGAATCCCAACAATAACAGGTCTTGCAACAACAGATGAGGCTACAGTAACTCTTGAAATAACAGGATTAGCAGAGGTTAATTTTACAACAGCTGCTATTAACTGGGGCGCAGGCACAGTTGTATCTGGTACGAGAACATGTACTTTAACTACTTATAATGCAAGTGGAGATAGTCTACACGAAAATTGCAGTACATTTTCGCCTGCAGATGGGGGCGGAAATCTTGTTTTAGAAAACATTGGAAACAAGAATGTTACACTCGATTTACATACTGGAAAAACCGCATCTAACTTTATTGGAGGAACAGGTCCAGAATATCAGTGGAACATAAGTGAGTCAGAAGAAGGCTCATGCGGTGCTGATTCTTGGGAAATAACACAAGGTGCATGGCAGACTGCTGCAACAACTAATACAACAATATGTAACAGTTCCAATGGAGGGTTCTTAACTGATGACGGCCATGATGAATTAATTATTGATGTAAGGGTTGTTATACCAAACGATGCATTTGGATCAAAAGATGATACAATCACTGCAGAAATCACAGAAATCTAAATAATTTTTTCTATTTTTTAAAATATTGTAGTTTAGAATGAGAGTTAAACTAAAAAGAATAAGATTACTTGTTTTTTTATTAGTTGTAATTTTTATTATAATTAAACCTACAGAAGCAGTAGGGCTATATTTCCCTAATGATAAGGAACTGGATTTTGAGCCAGGGATTGAAAAAACCTTTAACTTTGGAGCTACAGCATCGGGGCGTGATGTAAAGCTGTCTGTTTCTGGATACCTTTCAGAATATGTAACACTAAGTAAAACATTCATCAAGTCTGACAGCACTGACCGCAGCTTTACAGTCACTCTAAAGCTACCAAAAGAGATTGAAAAACCAGGGCATCATAAGATCTGGATTGCAGCAGAAGAGATAATTGATGAATCAAAAATGGGGGGTAATATTGGAACTTCCTCAAATGTCAGGGTTTATATTCTTATACATGTTCTTAATCCTGGAAAATATGTTGATATGAGCCTTAGTGCGCCCAATGTCAACCTTAATGAGCCAGTTAATTTTGTTGTTAATGTAAAGAGTTTTGGAGAAGAGGACATAAATAGCATAAAGGCAGCAATAAATGTTTACAGCCCAGACAATGAAAAGCTTGCCACAATTTACACAGATAAAAAACCATTAAAGTCCAACACAGAGGAAACCCTGCATGCACAGCTTGATACAAAAGGATATCCGGCAGGCACATATAAAGCTGTTGCAACCTTAAACTATGATGGTAAAACAAAAGAAGATGAAAAGAATTTTAAGATAGGAAAACTTAATATCAAAATAATTAATTACACAAAAGAGTTTGAGAAAGATAAAATAAATAAGTTTGATATTGAAATAGAGAGTGACTGGGGCAACAGGATAGAAAATACTTATGGTGAAATAAAAGTAAATAATAAAATTATCAAAACACCAAACATAGATTTACCCCCTTGGGAGAAAAAAACAATAACCGCTTACTGGGATACTAATAATATTGAAATTGGCTCTTATGATGCTGAGATGACTATTTATTATGAGAGTAAGACAACAGTAGAAATAGGCAAGGTTGAAGTTGTTGAGAAAAAAGAAGCATTAGTTGAAAAGCCCGGAGTAATAAGCCTTAGCACAACAACAATATTAATATTAATCATAATTTTGCTTATTATTATTGATATTATCTGGATTACTAAAAAAGGAAGGAGTGAAAGAAAACAAAACAAAAGAAAGAAGTGATTACAGTGAAAACCAAACATCTTATTGTCTTATTGTTTATTACTGCGATAATAAGCATAACAGCAACAAATATTCTCTATTCTTTCTATGTAATAAGTGATGTAAAAGAGCTTGATATGAGCCTCATTGTTGGGGAGCATATTGGATTTGATGCAGGCACTGATAAGATAACATTTGGAATGATCACAAGAAGTGGCTCGTGTAGAAGAGATATCTTTTTATCAAACCAAAAAGATTATCCCTTAAAGGTTTATGTAAGTTTACATGGAAACTTCAAAGAGTGGGTTTATTTGACAGATGATTTCTTTATTCTCAAGCCAGGTGAGGAAAAAAAGATTTCATTCACAGTCAGTGCTCCTGCCGATGCAGCTTATGGTAATTATACTGGCAAGGCAAGGTTTGTTTTTAAGAGAGTTATTTGAATGTTCTGTTAGGTCTTCAATTATAATAAATTTAGTTGATAATCAACAACAAAAGATTTATATATGAGTTATGTTGATAATAAACATAGCATGTTTTTAAATATTAAATCTGAAATAAAGCAATTAAAGGAAATCTGCAAGGAAAAAGAGGTTATTGATATAATTCTATTACAATATAGTGGAAAAGAAAAAACAAGCAAGATTAACTTAGCAATAATCTTTAAGGATAATAATCATGATAAAAATATCCTTGTTAAAGTAAAAGAAATTTTTAATAAGAAGCAAATAAAAGTAAATATCATGTTCTTGCTGGCCGATGACATGTTTAAAGACTCTCTCTACTTAAAATTGATTCAAAACGGATTTAGTATAAAAAATAATAAGATTATCAATAAAACACTGAATGTAGAAACCATTATTTTATTAACGTATGATTTGAAAACACTTAACCATTCTAAAAAAACCCTTTTTGGTTATGCACTTAAGGGAAGAACAGGACAGAAAGGCTTCTTAGATTCATTAAATGGAAATGTTGTTGGAAGAAACAATGTTCTGATTCCAATAAATGGGCTTGATGAACTAAAAGACTTTTTGAATACTTGGCAGATTAAATATTCTATTCAAAAATTCATGAGGATAAATGAAGAATCATAAAATAAAAAAGAAAAGAGAAAATAAATGGAGAGAAATAAAGAGCAAACTCCATCTCTCAAATAATATAATTGCCTTATTGGTAATTTTATTTATGCTTACATCTGTATTTTTTAACTGGGTTATTTATAAAAATACAGAAACTCCTGTTAAATTGCCTGAAATAACAGGTAAGGCTTCAGAAGCAACAATTGGTCTTTGTATAGGAGCAGAACCACCCCACATAACAGTTATTTACCCAAATGGGGGGGAGATTGCAAATGGAACAATAGTTGTGAATGCAAGTGCAACCGAAGCAGAAGAGAATGAGGATATTAATGTATCTTTTTACTATCCAGATTTTTCAAACATGATTGGAACTGACCCAGACGAGAGTGATATATCCTACAATCATAGTTGGGATACAACAACAGTAGGAGATGCAAACTGCATTTGCAAAATATTTGCCAAAGCATACAGCAATGAGTCTATATGTGGAGGTATCTTTGGAAGTGATGGTTCTGATTCTTATTTTTCAATCAATAACATTGATGTTGAGCCAATATGGGATAATTTCAAGAATAGCTTAACAACTAATTTTTCAGCATTTGCAGATGATTCAAAACTTGGGGACTGGACAGAAATAGAAAATGCAACAATTGGTATTCCAGACAAAGGATTAATAAATTTCTCAGCTCAAACAATCAACTTTGATGATGCAGACCTTGATTCACATATTAATATATCATATAATTATTTAAGTCTTAACGCATCCCTCGATGCACTGGCATGCTTAAGCAGATCAGCAATTTTGACATTATACAACATAAGCTTTATACAGCCAAAAATACTAGCGGATGGGGAGGATTGCTCAGGTCCAAATCGCGACCTCACAACTTGTACAATAATAAGTTATTCTAATGGTAACTTAATATTTAGTGTATCAAATTTCTTATATGCATATTCTGCTGCTGAAAATGCAACCTTAAGGTTGGAGATATGGGACCAGACAGATAATATTATAAAATATATAAATGAAAATGTAACATTTTTTGCTAATTTTACTGATACTGCTTATAATAATCCTGTTAATGGAACATCAGTATATTGCAACATCAGATTTAACCTAACAGGCAGTTACAATGAGCCAGTTGATATGGGCTTTAATCATAGTTCTTTATTGTATGAATATACTAACCATTTTAGTTCACCAGGAACATTTAATTACCTTGTTTTTTGCAATGACTCTTATTATAATTTTGGAACCATAAACAAAACAGACAATTTCACAATAACCAACAGAGAGCCTGTTTTAATATCAACTATGCCTAATGAGACATGGAACGAAGACACAATACTTACTGGCCGTGACTTAGATGATTACTTTATGGATCCTGACGGAGAAACATTAACATTCACAAGTACAAAAGTTCCAAATATTAATGTTTCAATAGATAATGTAACGCATGTTGTTACATATACCCCTCAGGCAAACTTCTATGGCAACAGGACAGTAAAGTTTTATGCATATGATCCACATGATGCAAGGGCAGAAAGTAATGTAGTTTATCTCTTTGTAATAGATGTCCCAGAACAAGTTCCTACGCCCCCTAGTGGGGGTGGTGGTGGGGGCGGAAGTCAAATAATCTGTGAGGAATTATGGGAATGCAGTAAATGGGGAAATTGCCTTCCATCAGGAATAAAGATAAGGAAATGTGTTGATCTTGCAGACTGTGGAACAGAATTCAGAAAACCATTTGAAAGCAGATCATGTGAATATATTGGAACATGCTTTGACCTTATAAAGAACTGCCATCATGGCTTGTGTGAAGAGGGTGTAGATTGCGGTGGTCCTTGTAAGCCATGCCCAACTTGCTTTGATGGCATCCAGAACCAAGGTGAGGAAGGCATTGATTGCGGTGGTCCTTGCCCTGTATGCAAAACCTGCTTTGATGGTATACAAAATCAAGGAGAGGAAGGCGTAGATTGTGGTGGTCCATGTGCTCCATGCAAAGAAGAAAAGATTCCGAAAGAAGAGGTTCCTTTTGTTGTTAAAAAAGCTATATGGCCAACCATCTTATTAATAATACTGCTTATTTTAGCAATAATGTTTGTTATAATTAAATATCATAAATATTACCAACCTTTTATTGCAAAGATATTGATGAAATTTGTACCTTTTATTATTTTGTTTAAGAAAAAGAAAAAAGAGGTGCCAGAGGAATTAAAAGCAAGGGAATCAATATTATTAAGATTGGACAAGCTTGAAAAGAGTATCGATAAAAAATCTATAGAGGAACTTTCAAAGGAGTTTGTTAGAATAATCAGGGACTTCCTCTCTGATTTACTAAAAATAGACTATGAATTTACCTATGAGGAATTCTGCAAGGAAATAGAAAAACACAAAATTTCAATGCCATTAAGAATAATACTAATAACCTTTTTCAAAAAAATATCTGAAATAAGCTACAAGGGTTATAAGATGGAAAAACCAGAATTAAGGAAGATGGTTAAAGAAGCAAGGATTATAGTCAAGCTTGGCTCAGAGGAATATCTGGAAGGGAAAACAGAAAAAGAAAAGCCAAAGGAAAAGGAATTAAAGAAAAAACAAAAGATTAAGAGAGAATCTAAGTTAATGCTGGAAATATATAAGGATTTAATTAAAGCAAAAAAATCAATAAGAGAATCAGATATTGATTCTGCAAAACTTGCTTACATTAGGATAAAAGAGCTTTATGAAGAGCTGCCTGTTAATGAAAAAAGAAAAATCTATAAAAAAATTGCTGTGCTATATGGCAAGATAAAGGAAAAAGAGCTGGGTAAGATTAAAATAAATTAAACAACTAAAAATGAAAAGGGCAAAAAAAGAGATAAACAAAAAGCAATTAAAGTCTATAGCACTTATGTTTTTAGTACTTAGTGTTATATATTCTGTTGCCCTAATAAACCAAGGAGGGGTTGAACAATTTATACAAGAGATTAGCAAGGGCACAAATAATCTTGTTAAGTTTGTCCAAAATCCAAGCATAACTGGCTTTGCTATAATCTTTGCCAATAGCCAACCATATTTTGACCCAAGCCCCCCAGATTATAATCTTACAGAAGATGTGCTCTTTGAGGTTCAGTTAAATGCAACTGACCCAGATAATGATACAATAATATTTACAGATAATGCTGGATCTCTAGAGGCTTATTGGGCTGTATTTGACATGAATGGTACTGGGTTTATTTCGTTTACACCAACAAATGATGATGTTGGTCCAACAAGCTTAACTCCGGAAACAACAGAAAACAATTCTATTGGTTTTTCATTTGAATATAATGCAACAGATCCTGACATCCCTTATGGGGATTATCTGACAGTGAGATGGATTGTTGATGGTATTGTTAATTCAACAACAGTCAATGAAACAGGCGGCTCTTGGAG
>JAFCBX010000117.1 GCA_017610505.1 Methanosarcinales archaeon
CTTTCAAAGAATTGCATAGATAAGCTTGTCAATAATCTTATTATTAATGAGGGTCTTCTTAGCTATAACAAAAGAGAGGAATTTAAGAAAAAGAACGGCTTTTTGCCGCCAACATTATTTGTTATAAGCCCAACAATGAGGTGCTTCCTTCATTGTACTGGATGTTATGCTGGTGAGTACACACAAAAAGATGATTTGCCAATTGAAACTGTTGACCGTTTGCTAACTGAAGCAAAAGAGGAAATGGGCATATACTTTATAACTATTTCCGGTGGTGAGCCGTTTATAAGAAAGGACATGCTTGAGATGTACAAAAAGCATAATGATATGTATTTTCTTGTTTACACAAACGGCCACTTAATAGACAAAGATCTGGCTAAAAAGCTTGCAGAACTTGGAAATGTTGCACCTGGAATCTCTGTTGAGGGTTTTGAGAAAGAGACTGATGAGAGAAGAGGCAAGGGAGCTTACAAAAAAGTGTTGCAGGCAATGGATAATCTTAAAGAGGCAGGTGTTCCCTTTGGATTTTCAGCAACACCAACAAGATACAATTCTGATATTCTGGCAAGTGATAAATTTGTTGATTTTTACATTAAAAAGGGATGCTCATTTGGCTGGTATTTTCAATATATTCCAATAGGAAAAAAGCCAGATGTTAGTTTAATGTCAACTCCAGAGCAAAGGGATAGATTAAGAAAGTTTGTGCATGAGCATGTAAGGGACACAAAGCCTATCTTTATTGGTGATTTCTGGAATGACGGGCCTTATGTTGGAGGTTGCATGGCTGGCGGCAGAAGCTATCTGCATATTAACTGCAAGGGTGATGTAGAGCCGTGTGTTTTTGTGCATTTTGCTGTTGACAATGTAAAGAACAAAACAGTTACAGAAGCCCTGAAATCTGATTATTTCAGGGAAATAAGGAAAGATTTAAAAACACTGCATAATTGGCTTACACCATGCACTATAATTGATAACCCGTGGATACTAAGGGAAACTGTTGAAAAAGCACATGCTTATCCAACACACCCTGGTGCAGAAACAATAGTAAAAGATAAAAAGATCAGAGAACACCTTGATAAATATTCCAAAAGGGTGCATGAATTAACTGATAAGGTTTTTGATGAAAAATATGTGAGGAAGTAATTGCATAAAAAATAAAAGGAGGTTTAAAAATGAATGTATGGCTATGGGTTGCTTTAGGAGTTATAGTATTGGCCCTTCTCTACTATTTCTTCGTTATGAAGAAAAAATAATTAGGAAGGAAATTTAAAGCTGTTAAGGCTTATTTTTTTATTTTAATTAAATTGAACTTTATTTTTATTTATTTTATTTTTATTATTTGATTATTTGAAAATGGAACTAAATGTTAACACACTTAAAATAAATTCTAAAAAAGTTTGTGATAAAATAGAATTTTTTATTAAGGAAAAGGTTAAAGAGCTTAACAGGCAGGGGATTGTAATAGGATTGAGTGGCGGGATTGACTCTGCAGTCGTTGCTTATCTTGTTGTAAATGCTGTTGGAAACAAGAATGTTCTTGCTTTGCTAATGCCTGAAAGGGATAGCAGCCCTGATAGTATTAAGGATGCAAAGCTTGTTGCAAAAAATCTTGGCATAGAAACAAAGGTTATTGATTTGAAAAAACCACTTGCCAGCTTGGGTGTTTATAATACAATAACAGCCAAATTTTTGAAAAAAGGTTTTGTAGTTAGGGGTTTATACAAGGGATTTGAAAAAATATCAGGAAATCCTTTTTACAAAGGCCTTGAGGGAACAGAAAACAAATATTTAGCCCAGGGAAATGCTTTTTATAAAATAAAGCACAGGCTGAGAATGATAACCCTTTACTATTATTCTGAGCAAAAGAATTATCTTGTGGCTGGATGCTGCAACAAGACAGAATTCTTAACAGGATTTTTTGTAAAGTACGGTGATAGTGCAGCAGATATCATGCCTATAAATCAATTGTATAAAACACAGGTAAGGCAGATAGCAGATTATCTTAAAGTGCCTGAAAAAATCATTAAAAAAGCTCCAAGCCCGGATTTAATACCTGGCATAGTGGATGAGTTTGTTCTTGGAATTGACTATGAAAGGCTTGATATAATCTTGTATGGATTAGAGAATAAAATGTCCTTTAAAGAAATAGCCAAACAACTCAATGTAACTGAAAAAAAGGTTAAATATTTTAATGAGATAATAAAAAAATCAAAACATATGAGGGAACTGCCTTATGAACCAAATTAAAAGACCAAAAGGGATTGCCCATATTGGTGTGCTAAAGGTTTTAGAGAAAAACAATATTCCAATAGATTATATTGCAGGTGCAAGTGCTGGTGCATTAATAGGATCATACTATGCTCTTAACACTGAAACAGATGGAATGGAAAAAATTGCATTGAAAACAACAAAAAGGGAACTTCTTACCCTTATAGACCCCTCTAACCCGAAAAGAGCCTTAATCAAGGGAAATAAAATTAAGAATTTTATAAAAAATCTTTTGAATGATAGGGATTTTAAGGACGTTAAAATACCATTAACTGTTGTTGTAACTGACCTTGAAAAAGGCCGGGAGCTTCATATAAAAAAAGGAAATCTTGCTGATGCTATCAGGGCAAGCATAGGCATACCAGGAATATTTTATCCTGCGAGATTAGATGATAAATGGCTTGTTGACGGCGGGCTCATAAATGCAACACCTGTTGATGTAATCAGGGAGATGGGTGCTGACCTTGTTATTGCTGTTGATTTAACAATGAGCAGCGAAGCAAGATTTAAAGACCCGACAATTGTTGAAACACTATTGAGATCCTTTGATATAATAAGAACAGAGCTTACAAAGATGAAGATTCAATCAGTA
Organism: Methanosarcinales archaeon; assembly: GCA_017610505.1. GTDB lineage: Archaea > Nanobdellota > Nanobdellia > Woesearchaeales > CG1-02-33-12 > CG1-02-33-12. The sequence goes on from JAFCBX010000117.1 coordinate 2,861, forward strand.
AGAGATTTAGTTTTAATACAGCCGACTATCCACAATAAGGACGGAATTGACTCATTAAGGTTTTATGAGGCCAAAAGGTTCATAAAGGCCGGTGAGGAGGCAACTGAAAAGGTCATACCAGAGATCAAGAAAAAGTTGGAGTCCATTTCTCATAATATGTTTGGCTGAAAGAAATTACTAACCAATTAAATTAAAAGATATCCGCAAGGGTGAAAAAGTGAAAAGCATTGACGG
>JAFCBX010000118.1 GCA_017610505.1 Methanosarcinales archaeon
AGATAAGAATGGAGAATGAATGCACTGGCCAGTATGTAATTAAAGCAGCAGAGCTTGCTGAAGAATAAATGTTAGTTAGTTGCAATTGAGAAAAAAGTCTTAATTTGGAAGAACTAAGCAAAGTTTATATAGAATTGAATATTGTTTATACTTCAACATGAAGTTCAATAAATTAATCCCTGAATTAGGTGTTTCAAATTTTGAAAAGAGTTTAGAATTTTACACAAAAATACTAGGATTTAAAATAGAATATAAAAGAAATGAATCAAAATTTGCATTTCTTTCTTTTCAGGGAAGCCAGATTATGATTGAGCAGATTAATGAAGTCTGGAGCACAGGCAGATTAGAATATCCTTTTGGGAGGGGAATAAATTTTCAAATAGAAGTTGAAAATATTAAACAAATCTTAAATTTATTGAAAGAAAATAAATATCCTATTTTTATTGAACCTAAGGAAAATTGGTACAGGCAGGATAATAAATTAATTGGCAATAAAGAATTTTTAATTAAAGATCCAGATGGGTATTTACTAAGATTTGCTGAGGATTTAGGAACTAAACCTTTGTAACCATACTGGCTTTTTACTATAGAATTTATATTAGTTTATTAAAGAGTTTATAAATAATATAAAGGTATACAAAAAAGTATAGTAACATATTAATAAATATATTAAATACCATGTATATTAATATATTAAAAAGTATATTAGTATGTTTAAAACAATATTAATTAAGGAAAAATTAAAACCTGCTGAAACCATTGAATTCTGGCAGTACAGGCCTTGTATTGCCATTTTAAAAACGAAAGGTATATAAAGAAAGTCTCCTTCTCTTTTTATATAATTAAATGGCTATATCTCTTGTTAAAATAGTTGATTTTAGCTAATAAAATTATTAAACAAACTAGAAAGCAAAAGAGGATTAAAATGATTGATTCAGGCTATGGAGCAACGCATATTCAGGTATTGGGCGGCTTAGAGGCAGTTAGAAAAAGGCCAAGCATGTACATAGGTGATACTAGTGTAAGGGGTTTGCACCATATGGTCTATGAAGTAGTTGATAATGCCATAGATGAGGCTCTGGCTGGATTCTGCACAGAAATATCTGTTATAATGCATAAAAACAACACAATCACTGTTATTGACAATGGAAGGGGCATTCCTGTTGAAATGCATCCAAAGTATAACAAGCCAGCTGTTGAAATAGTAATGACAAAACTGCATGCAGGCGGGAAATTTGATAAAAACACTTACAAAGTTAGCGGCGGGCTTCATGGTGTTGGAATATCTGTTGTTAACGCACTTTCAAAAGAGCTGGATATTTATATTAAAAGAAATGACAAAATTTATCTCCAAAAATATGCTTATGGAAAACCACTTTGCAATGTTAAAGTTGTTGGTGAGGCAGATGAAACAGGAACAAAAGTCACTTTTCTTGCAGATGATGCTATTTTTGAAAATATTGAATATAGTTTTGATATTTTATCAAGCAGGCTAAGAGAGCTTGCTTTCTTAAACAAAGGTCTTAATATAAACATAAAAGATGAATCAACTGAAAAAAGCTATGAATTCTGTTATGAAGAAGGTATAAAATCTTTTGTTGAATATATCAACAAAAACAAAAAAGTACTGCATGACATAGTGTATTTCCAGAAGGACAAGAATGGAACAACTGTTGAGGTTGCATTGCAATACAATGATGCTTATATTGAAAACATATTTTCCTTTGCCAACAGCATAAACACAATAGAAGGAGGAACTCATTTATCAGGTTTTAAAACAGCACTAACCAGAACATTTAATTCTTATGCTGATAAAAATGGCATAAAGGATGTTAAGCTAACAAGCAATGACATAAGGGAAGGACTCTCTGCTGTTGTTTCAGTAAAGCTTCAAGAGCCTCAGTTTGAGGGCCAGACAAAAACAAAACTGGGCAATTCAGAGGTTAAGGGAATAGTTGATTCAATAGTCAATAATGGATTATCAACTTTTCTGGAAGAGCATCCCTCAGTTGCAAAAACAATTATTGACAAGATGATGAATGCTGCAAGAGCAAGGGAAGCAGCCAGAAAGGCCAGGGATTTAACAAGAAGAAAAGGCGTATTAAATAACTCTTCCCTGCCAGGCAAACTCGCAGATTGCTCTGAAAAAGATCCAGGCCTGTGTGAGATTTACATTGTTGAGGGAGACTCAGCAGGTGGCTCTGCAAAGCAGGGAAGGAATAGGAAATTTCAGGCAATCCTGCCATTCGATGAATTTGATATAAACAAGGCAAGGTATCATAAGATCATAATAATGACTGATGCTGATATTGATGGAAATCATATCACATGCCTGTTATTAACATTTTTTTACAGGTATATGAAGCCATTGATAGAACAAGGATACATATATCTGGCTATGCCCCCACTTTATATGATAAAAAGCAGGAACATAATAAAATATGCATATAATGATGCTGAGAAAGATATGATAATTAAAGGAATGGGCTCTAATTTCAGTATTCAGCGTTACAAAGGCCTTGGTGAGATGAACCCAAAACAGCTTTGGGATACAACCATGGATATATCTAATAGAACTTTGAAACAGGTAAGTGTAGAGGATGCCTTGTTAGCAGATAATATGTTTACTGTTTTGATGGGTAGTGAAGTAGAGCCAAGAAGAAAATTTATTGAAGAGCATGCCCTGGAAGTAAAGGATTTGGATGTATAAAGTTTTAAGAATTATTTTTTTTACGTAAATCTTTCTCAAATTTTTCTGCACATTCCTGTGAACAAAACCTGTAGACTG
>JAFCBX010000119.1 GCA_017610505.1 Methanosarcinales archaeon
CTTTGTTTAGCTACATATCAAAGATTAACCAAAGCCCTCGCAGCTCTGCGAATCGCAACCGGCACAGTCGCTTGCAGAATGCCCGTGTTCAATTTCTTTCTCGGTGGCTGGACGCAGGGCGGAAATTGTGGCTTTGAAGAACAGGTCTTTGCCAGCAAGGGGATGGTTGAGGTTTAATTCAACAGATTCCTCACTCAGGGCGGTTACTGTACCGCTGAAAATGTTGCCGTCTTCGCTTCGGATACGCATAGGTCGACCCAGAATGATCTCAAAACCCTCAGGGAAGGAATCACGTGAGACGTCGACCACGGCCTCTTCATCATATTCACCGTAGCCATCCTTGGATTTGACCAGCACGTCTCTAGATTCGCCGACTTTCATGCCCGCCAGCTCACTTTCTAAACCGGGGATGATTTTGTTATGGCCCTGCAAGTATTCAATAGAACCAGAATCAATTTCCTCACCATCAACAACGAGGGTGTAATCGAGGATAACGATCATATCGTCCTGAACAATATCTGTTTTTGTTTCACTCATAAGCTTACTCCTGTAAAAGATACTGGCAATTTGTGAGGCTTATATGTTTTAAGGGCCTCGCTGATTGCCTGGATAATCGCATGATTATATCAGAGAAATTTTGCTGAATTATGATCAAGAAATTTCTAACAGAAGGTTAATTCTTGATGATGCAGAAGCTGCCTTTGACAAACTCATGTTTAGGGGGTAAGATTCAATTCCTAATTGAAAAAGATTATCAATAAGGAGAAATATGAGCTGGCAGGAACAGTTGGTAGGTGCTGGTTACCGCTTAACGCGCCCAAGGAGCATTGTTATGGAGATCTTAAACAATGCCAAGGCGCCGCTTGTACCTTCGGCAATATTTAAGAAAGCACAGCGCGACGGGCATAGTTTGGGCTTGGTGAGTGTCTACCGAACATTGGCTCTACTTTTGAAGCTTGGTTTGGTTACACTCGTCCACTTTAGCGAAGGTTGTCATGCTTATGTTTTGGTTTCACCTGGGCACCATCATCACATAATTTGTGTTGGATGTGGAAAAGCGATTGAGTTTTCAGGAGCAGAAGATTTGGATGCGTTGACAACGCGAGTGCAGCAGGAAACTGGTTATCTTATAAACGATCACTTACTCCAATTTTATGGCCTCTGTCCAGCTTGTCAGCAAGCAGCAATAAAAGAAGTAGAATGGCTTAGTAAAAATATATGAAAAATTTATTGATTTTTTAACTCAATTTGTATCTAAAGTTGATATGCAAAGGAAAGTGAAATTTACAATAGAGACACAAGAAGACATTGAAAAAGTTAAAGATTATAGAATAGCTAAAGAATATAACAAGGAGGAGAAATATGATAGAGCTTAATACATTTACATGGGTTGCAATTTTTGCGATCTCTGCTGCAATAATCAATAGCATAGGGATTTTTACTGTTTATAAAAAGAAAAGATGGGCTGAAAAAGCAAAAACATATTTTATGTGTTTTGCAGCAGGCGTTTTAATTTCTACTCCTCTAACATTTGCTTTTCCCCAGGCTGTAGAAAAGAATTCTTATGCAGGTTTTGCGGCTTTAATCGGATTTTTATTTATGTTTTTTAGCAATAAGATAATAAAACAAAGGACTAAACAAAAAAATTTAGCTTTTGGCATTACTGCTGCAGAAGGAATAGCCATTCATTCTTTTGTGGATGGTATTATTTATGCTGTAACTTTTAATGTCAGTATTTTAATAGGTTTTTTAGCTGGAATAGGATTAGTTATTCATGAATTTGCAGAAGGGGTAATTACTTTTTCATTTTTAATTAAAGGAGGGTTAAGCAAGAAAAAATCTGCAATTTTTGCATTTTTTATAGCAGCCATTACAACACCTCTTGGTGCATTTATTGCATATCCATTTGTAAGTAGATTAAACAGCTCGGTTTTAGGATTAACCTTGGGTTTTTCTGTAGGAGTTTTAATTTATCTTTCAGCATCTCATCTTTTACCTGAAGCAATAGAATATGAAAAAGAACACTCTAGTTGGGCTTTTTTAGCCGGAGTTGTATTAGCATTGTTAATTGTAATTACAAAAATGATATGAGGAGAAAAAATGCAGATGAACTTGGGGCAATTAAGATGGCTGAAGAAAATAGAATTAGAAATAAATTAAAGGAATAAACATGCCAAAAAGAAAACTTGATACTAAGAGATTGTATAAGGTCATTGAAGTGATTGTTTAGA
>JAFCBX010000120.1 GCA_017610505.1 Methanosarcinales archaeon
CCTGTTCCAGTTCCACCTCCAAGGCCGCATGTTATAAATACCATGTCTGCACCCTGTACTGCATGCTTTATATCCTGCTCATTCTCCCTGGCAGCCTCTTCGCCAATCTTTGGATTAGAGCCTGCTCCAAGGCCATGAGTAACATCCTTGCCAATAAGTATCTTTTTATCAGCTGTTGTGTAAAGCAAATCCTGGGCATCTGTATTAACAGCTATTGTTTCAGCGCCAACAACTCCAACCTCGCTTACCCTGTTGATTGTGTTATTTCCAGCGCCCCCTGTACCAATGACTTTTATTTTAGCTTTTTGTTTTGACAGCATATCCTCTAGTTCAGCGTCAAGTTCAATATTTCTTTTAGTTTGTTCAGGTTCTATAATATTTTCATCAGGGCTGTCTTTGATAAAATCATCCAATTTCCCCACCTCATATCTAACTATAAGATTATTATTTTATTACTTATATTTAAAGTTGTCGAAAAACTAACTCTTATTTTCTTTTGGTTTTTCTGGCAGCTTATTTTCTTTTGCTTTATCTTGTATTGCCTTGAACTCAATCTTTTTAATTGATGGTATAAGTTCCTTGATATGTTCTGTTAATTTTTCTTCAACAGGCTTTGGCAGTTCCTGTTTTATGTTTAAGCTTATAGTTGCATTTCCCTCTTTAATCTCCACATTTATGTCCTTTAAATTGAATTGCAATTTTAGCAATGCCTTGAGCTTTTCCTCATCATCTTTTACTATTTTATTAATCTTGAAGTCATAAACCAATTCCTTTCCTGCAAGAGGATGGTTAAAATCCACTAAAGTGCGGCCTCCGCTGACTGTTCTTATCATGCCCATCATGCCGTCTATATTAACCTGCAATCCTGGCATTGGATTAATCTTTTGCTTTATGAATTTGCTTGTAGCTACAAGCTGTATTAGTTTTGCATTCTTTTTTCCAAAACCCTGCTCAGGGCTTAGCTCGATGTGATATTCTTTTCCTAGTTCCTTGCCCTCAAGCTGTTCATCCAATCCCTTGATTACATGGCCTTGGCCGATGCAGATTATTACATGGCCGTAAGATGCTCTTGCATCATAAATATTGTTTTCCTTTGCCTCTTTCTCACTGGTTGTATCAAAGACAAGATTCAGGTCTTTTATCCTTCCTGTGTATTCAAGCTCTACAAAATCTCCTTTTTTCATCAATTTAATCCCTCATTAACAGAAGAAACACTCTGAGAGTATTTATTATGTTTATAAAGTTATCGAATTTTTTCAATAATTTTGTCAACAACCTCTTTTATTGTAAGGTTTGTTGTGTCAATAACATAATCATAATTTTTTTTGTCAAAGATATCTAAGTTATAATATTTTTTGTATCTTACCTCATCAGATTCAAGTCGCATTCTTATTTTTTCAATTGCCTCATTCAAATCTTTATACTTTTCATTATTTCTGCTGTGATTAAGGACTCTTTCAGCTCCTGTTTTTGGCTCAACATCAAGAAATAATTTGATTGATTTTGGTATGAAATGAAAAGATGTTCTTCCAACCATAACAAAATTATCTTCTGTTTTTCCCTTTTCCTCAGCAAATTTGTCAGGCTCTAAATCTGTGGATGGGTCTTTTTCCCCTAATTTATTTAACTCTGCTAAGCTGATGCCTCTTTTTTTGGCCATCTCCCTTCTCAGATCGCCAATGCAGTAATATTTAAACCCAAGTTTTTCTGCAACAAGAATTCCAACACTGCTTTTTCCAGATCCAGCCATGCCGGAGATTGTAATTATCATTATCTTAAAGCTTATCTTTTAGCAATATTTCAATAATAGCTGCAAATGCAGGCCTTGTAATAAAGACACCTACTGAAATTCCTATAATAGTTGTTATTGCAAATCCTTTTAATAAGCCTGCTCCTGCCCTCATTAGCGGAAGCATGGCAACAAATGTTGTGAAGTAAGCTGCCATTATAATAAAAAATGCATTGCTAATCCTTTGTTTCCAGTTAAAAAATACCTGCTGTTCTTTTTTTAATAATTCATCTGATATGACTATCTGATGGTCAACACATGTTCCTATAACAATAATTATTCCTGCAATGGCAGCAATATCAATATTCCATCCAATTAATGCAGCAACCCCTAAAATAATTATGACTTCTGATATAAGTGTTATCATCATTGGCAATATTATTTCAAATTTCCTGTATCTTAGGAAAACAATTAATGATACGCTTAGTACTGCAGATAGCATCTGTCTTGACAACATTAAGCTTAACAGGCAATGAGCCGGTAATAAGTATTGTCTGCAGTCCTTTCATACTCTTTAATGAATTAAATAATGCCTCCTGCTTTGTTGCTCCAGCACCTGAGCCAGATATCTGGATGTCTGTTACAGCACGCCCCTTTAATTCAGAGCCTATATTTAAGGAATCAACATTCTGATTATCCAGATAAAGGTCAAGTGTTTCATTAAGGTAATCCTGCTTGCCCTCTGTTACAATATCCAGATTTTCTGTAAGATCTGCCTGCCTTTGGGCTGCTTCAGGACTTAATGAAATGGAAAACCTGAACCTGCAGAACCATTGGCCATTGCTTTGGCCATACGAGTTAGGATCAATTCCTGAACA
>JAFCBX010000031.1 GCA_017610505.1 Methanosarcinales archaeon
CACTGAACATTCTCATCTTTAAGCTTTTTGTAATAGCCTGCCTCTTTCATACTAGAGCAATAGTTAAATTAATATTAAAACCTTTGTTTTTTAAAAAGCATATTCTGCAAAAGATAAAACTATATAAATAAAAACAACCTCATAATTTTTTTAGGATGTTTTTTTTGAGAAAAATCATTGTTCCTAGTTCTAAAACAAGCTATTCTTTTCTATTTAATTCAGATTTGTTCAAAATAAAAAGAGGTGGTTATTATTTCTGTAATTAAAACAAAAAATTCATTGTCAGCAAGAGAAAGGCTTGTTTTGGCCCTTGATGTGGGTGACTTAAAATCTGCAGAAGAGTTAGTAGATAAACTAAAGGATTATATTGGTGTATTCAAGATAGGCAGCCAGCTCTTTACTTCTGAGGGAATTAAAGTAATAGAGATGGTAAATCAGAAAGGCAGCAAGGTTTTTTTGGACCTAAAGTTTCATGATATTCCAAACACAGTAAAAGGTGCTGCTGAATCTGCAACCAAACTTGGAGTTTATATGTTTACTATTCACACGTCTGGCGGCTATGAAATGATGAAGGCAGCTGCTGATGCAGCAAGGGAAACAAGCATAAAACTTGGCATAAAAAAACCCTTGGTTTTGGGTGTTACTGTCCTGACAAGCATTAACCAAGAAATTCTAAAAAAAGAAATAGGTGTAAACAAGAATGTAAAAGAACATGTGGTTCATCTTGCAAAACTAGCTAAAGCAGCAGGGCTTGACGGGGTTGTTGCCTCTGCCCAGGAAATTAAAGAAATAAGAGCTAACTGTGGAAAGGACTTCGTAATACTGACTCCTGGGATAAGGCCTAAAAGCAATTATTTAGATGACCAGAAAAGAGTAATGACTCCAAAACAAGCTTTAATGCATGGTGCTGATTTTCTTGTAATAGGAAGGCCAATAAGAAATGCAAAAGACCCTGTAAAAGCAGCTAAGAATATATTAAAAGAAATGGAGGTTAACTAAAAATGATAAATAAAGAGGAAATAATGAGAAGATTAGAAGAAGCAGGAGCAATACAAAAAGGGCATTTTAAGCTTACCTCTGGTGTGCATTCTGATGCCTATATCCAATGTGCCCAGATTATGCAGTATCCTGAATTTATTCATAATCTATGCAGCGAGCTTGGAAAAAAGTTTAAAGGAACTGAGGTTGATGTGATTGTAGGGCCTGCAATAGGAGCAATTATTATGGCCCATGTGATGGCCATGGTTTTAGGGCCATGGGTCAGGGCAATTTTTACAGAGAGGGAAAATGGAAAAATGACCCTAAGAAGGAGTTTTGAGATAAAAAAAGGAGAAAAGGTTCTGGTTGTAGAGGACATTACAACAACAGGAAGCTCTGTAAGAGAGGTTATAAACATAGTTAAATCAAGGCAAGCAGAGGTAGTTGGTGTTGGAGCACTAATTGATAGGAGCGGAGGAAAAGTAGATTTTGGGGTTAGGTATGAAAAATTAGTGACAATAAAAATGAACACCTATGAGCCAGATGATTGCCCCTTGTGTAAAAATAAAATACCAATAACCAAGCCAGGCAGCAGGAATCTTTGAATATTGTTTTAATAGTTAAAGTCATAAAATAAAATGTTGGATTTAAGCACAAGCATTGCAGGAGTAAAACTAAAAAATCCAACAATACTCTCTTCAGGAATTCTTGGAACAAGCCCTGACCCCATAAAAAGGGCCTTTGAAAATAATGCAGGAGCAGCAACAATAAAATCAATAGGCCCAGAGCCAAGAAATGGCAATAATAATCCGAGTGTAATTGACTTTGGCCATGGATTACTAAATGCAGTAGGTCTTCCAGGACCTGGCTATAAAAATATGGATGTGGAATTTAATGAGCTTTCAAAAATAAAAGAGCCGGTTATATGGAGCATTTATGGAAACGATATAAAAGATTTTGTGAATATTACTAAATATATATTAAAATATAATCCAAAAATAATTGAGCTTAATATATCATGCCCTAACAAGGAAAATGGCATGCTGTTTTCCCAGGATAAAAAATCAGCTGCAAATGTAACAAAGAGTGTAAAAAATGCTGCTGAAAAAACCATTGTTATTCCAAAGCTCTCTCCTAATGTAACTAATATTGTTGAGATTGCTGTTGCCTGTGAAAAAGCAGGGGCAGATGCAATAAATGCAATTAACACAATGCAGGCAATGGTTATTAATATTGATGCAAAAAAACCTGTTCTTCATTATAAAAAAGGAGGAATGAGCGGACCTGCTATAAAACCGATTGCAGTAAGATGTGTCTATGATATCTATGAAAATATAAAGATTCCAATAATAGGAACAGGCGGAATAACCAATGGAAGAGATGCTATTGAGATGATTCAGGCAGGAGCTAGTGCTGTTGGAATTGGCTCAGCTGTTTACTATCGTGGTATTAATGTATTTGGAAAGATAGTAAATGAAATTAAAGAATGGATGCAGGAAAATGACTATAACTTAATAAAAGAACTTATAGGGATTGCACACAAGTAAAATGAAAAAAGAACAAAAAATTCATAAAAAAATTACAATAAAGCAAATTATAAATGAAAATTACAAGACAAAAACATTTTTCTTTAATGAGGATATTGATATAAAGCCTGGACAGTTTATAATGCTCTGGCTTCCTTGTGTTGATGAAAAGCCTTTTACTTTATCTTATAAAAAACCTTCAGGAGTTACAGTTGAGCTAAAGGGAAAGTTCACAAAAGAATTATTCAAACTAAAGCAGGGAGATAATCTGTTTTATAGGGGGCCTTTTGGAAATGGCTTCACAAAAACAAAAAAAAATGCAATTGTTGTTGCAGGCGGCATGGGCCTGGCAGGAGTTTCATTATTAATTAAAAGCCTAAAAAACCTAAAAGTAATTTTTGGTACAAAGCAAAAAAAGGATTTGTTTTTCACAAACAGGTTTGATATGGAAATCTGCACAGATGATGGCAGCATTGGCTATAAGGGTTTTGCAACAGATAAACTAAGAGAATTGCTTAAAAAGGAAAAATATGATATTATTTATACATGCGGCCCAGAAACAATGATGAAAAAAGTTTTTGATATTGCAGAGAAATATAATATTCCCTGTGAAGCCTCTCTTGAAAGATTTATGTTCTGTGGAATTGGTGTTTGCGGAAGCTGTGTATGCGGGAATAAGCTTGTTTGCAGGGATGGCCCTGTCTTTAGCTCAGATGATTTAAGAGAGATGAATGATTTTGGTAGATATGCAAGGCTAAAGAATGGAAGAAAAGCAAGCCTGCAGGAATATCATAAGTGGAGAAGTTAACAACAGCGTATGAATAAGTGTAATCATTCTGGAGTGCTACAAAAAGTTTTTAATAAAGAGGCTTTTATTAACATATAAGTTATAATGGCAATGTTTGATTTTCTAAAAAAAGGTGAAAAGGCAGAAGAAAAAAAAGAGGTAATGGAAAATATTCCTCCACCAAAGCCACAAACAATCTCAACAATGCCAACAGAGCTTCCTGAATTTCCAACAACAGTAGAGGAAAGTGTTACTCCACTGCCAAAATTACAGGCTTTAAAGGACTTCTCAAGAGAGGGCATAGAAATCCCACCATTAGAACAAGAATATGCTAAAAAATTAGTTATTCATCCAGAGAAAACTACAGCCTCTCATTTTGAGGAAAGCAAGGTTGAGATCAAAGAGAAAAAGGAAACTGAACTGCCCAAAATATTAAAAGAGAAAATTAAAAAAGAAGGCTATGTACAAGAAAAAATTAGGACCTTAGAGAAAAAACCATTGCAGGTAAAGGGATCAGTTTTTATAAATGTTGAGGATTATAAAGAGGTATTAAATGATATGAGCCTCATTGAAGGTGTTATAAAGGAATCTGAGTCTGTGATAATAAAGTTAAATAAAATCAAAACAAATGAGAATAACGAACTGAAAGAACTGAATGACTCATTAGGCAGTTTGCATAAAAAAATAATATTTATTGATGATATACTATCAAAAGGGTGATATTATGCAGGAAAATGCACAGGTTTTCATAAAAATTGATGAGTACAAAAAAACATTGGAAACAGTGAAGGTTATTAAGACTAAGCTGGAAGAAGCAAGAGAAATATTGAAGAGGATTAGTGAATTGAAGATAGAGGAATATAATCAGCTTGGCAAGTGGGACTCAAGCCTTGAAGAGGTTGAGAAAAAAATGGCATCTGTTAATGAGGCATTGGGCAAACCAGAATCTATTTAATAGGAGATTTTATGGCAGAAGAAAAAAAATGTTTTTATGTTGGTGTAAAAGAACCAATTAGTTTAAGAAGAGAACTGCTTGAATCATCAAAGGAAATTATACAGGGCCTTAGGGGGTATGAAGAGCTTAAATTGGTCAGAGAGGAGAGGCATAAAAAAATCCTTGAGTTCAAGGAAAAGATAGATGAGATTTTGTCTCTTGTTTCCTGGTTAAGAGAGCAGCTGCCAAAACAAGAGCTAAAAGAGCAACTTAGCATAAAAGGCAGAAAAAGAGAAACCCAGAAAGAAATGATTAAAAGAAGCGAAATTAAAACTGATGATTTATTAAGATTAGAAAATGAGTTGTCTGACATTGAGTCAAGGCTTGGAAGAATGTGATTTCTTAAAATGTTTTTCAAAAGCTTTTTATAATAAACTTTAATTCTATGGGAATATGCGGGGATGGCAGAGTGGTCAAATGCGATGGACTCAAGTTATTGAGTAATGAGCTTAGGCAATGATTAAACATCCGTTAGGTGAAATCCATTTCCTTAGTGGATACGAGGGTTCGAATCCCTTTCCCCGCATTACAAACCTTTTTAAATAAATGGTTTTTCTTAAATAAGCATGATAGAGATATGCACTGTTGGCGGCTATAATGAAGTTGGAAAAAATATGACTGCTGTTAATGTTGATGGTGAAGTTGTAATACTTGATATGGGAATCCACCTTGAGAGTTATATAAAATACACACAGGATGAGGATATTATCAATGTAAATCCTTCTGAGCTGATAAAAGTAGGGGCTGTCCCTGATATAACAAAAATAGATAAATGGAAGGACAAAGTTAAGGCAATAATTCCAACACATGCTCACCTTGACCATATTGGAGCTGTGCCTTATTTAAGCAATAATTATGATGCTCCCATCCTTGGAACTCCTTTTACAATAGCTGTTTTGAAAACAATATTGAAGGATGAGGAAATTACAATTAAAAACAAAATAATGAAATTAGCCCAAAATTCTGTGTTCCAGCTTTCAAAGAACCTAAAGGTTGAGTTTATTAACATGACCCACTCAACACCTCAGACAGTTATGGTCGCCTTGCATACAAAATATGGGATAATACTTTATGCAAATGATTTCAAGTTTGACAGGTTTCCAACACTTGGGGAGAAGCCAAACTTCAAAAAGTTAAAAGAGCTCGGTAAGAAAGGTGTTTTATGCCTTATTGTTGACTCAACATATTCACAAAGCTATAAGAAAACTCCGTCTGAATCAGTTGCAAAAGAAATGTTAAAAGATGTCCTGCTTGGAACAGGAAACAGGGGGAAAGCTGTTTTTGTTACAACATTCTCATCGCATATTGCAAGATTAAGGAGCATTGTTGAGTGCGGCAAAAAAATGAATAGAAAAATTGTTTTTCTTGGAAGATCATTGTCAAAATACTGCAAGGCAAGCGAGAGTGTAGGAATAGCAAAATTCTCTGATGTCCAGATTGTGAAATACAGGAATGACATAAAAAGAACCTTGGGAAAAATATGCAAAAAGGGCATTGGCAAATACCTTGTTGTCTTGACAGGGCACCAGGGAGAGCCAAAGGCTGCTCTTTCAAAGATAGTTAATGGGGATCTTGGATTCAAGTTTGAGCCAGATGACCATGTTGTTTTTTCATGCAAAACAATACCCACCCCAACAAATATTGAGAACAGGCGTGTTTTAGAGGAAAAGCTGAAAAACCAGCATGTCAGAATCTTCACAGACATTCATGTGTCTGGCCATGCTGCAAGAGAGGACTCCAGGGACTTGATTGAGCTTGTGAGGCCAAAGCATATTATACCTGCCCATGGCGAGCACAAGATGACCTCTGCAATGGCTGACCTTGCTTTGGAAATGGGCTATAAGGAGAAGAATATTCATGTTATGAGAGATGGGCAAATCCTAAAGATATTATCTTAATACTTAAACCTTTTTTCATATTCTTTATGATCGAGCCATTCTAGAACTAAACTAACTACTACAATTTCATCATTAACAATAGAATATATCAATCTCCATGCTTTTGGCAAATCATATTTCCATAGGTTTTTCACACTAAACTTTGAGATATATTCTTTAGGGATTAATCTCTTCGGAATTTGTATTCCACAAAAAGCATTCTCTTCGATGTTATCTAAGGCTTGATTTATAAATTTGAATAATTCCCTTTCAGAATCATCTCCATTTTCTAATTTATAAAATGCTTCCTTTATGCTTTCATCTGCAAATCTAATATCTGACGGCAACTTCACTTTCTTCTACCCAAGTCTTTTCTGTTATAGTATTTTCTTGCTAATTCAGGATAATAAATCCATCCAATTTTACCTTCTGAATCTATTGAAATCTTTTTAGAGTATAATAAATACCGAATTATTAAATCAAATGTCTGATACATCATTTTTTTAGGCAATGCTCCCCACAACCTTGTCTTTTTAAATTCACCATCATTCTCTTTTATAAATTCTTCTACCATAAGAATAGTATCTAACCGGGGATACCGTAAAATATTCTCTTTTTTCGGTAAAGTTGTTTTAATTATCATATTATATCAATAGATATAATAAGAAATATATAAGCTTTTTGCTTTTATTTTAAAACAGTTCTAACTCTTTTAGTGATTAACTAAAAAGATTTATATATAAGGGGCTTTTAAGATTTTATATAAAAAAGTTTATATACTATTATGTTTTATTAAATATATTGGGGGTAAAAAATGAAACTTACACTTGCAGAACCAAAATACCTAAAAGAAAGCATATCAGTCATATCAGAGCTTGTCAATGAGGCAAGGTTTAAGATAGGGCCAGATGGAATTGAGCTTGTTGCAATGGACCCGGCAAATGTTGCGATGGTAATTTTTAAGCTTCTCTCAAGCTGTTTTGTTGAATATGATGTCAACAAGGAGTTCACAATAGCAATTGACCTTGGCAGGCTAAAACAAGTGCTGAGAAGATCAAAGCCAAATGATGTTTTATCTTTAGATATTGAGGAAGATAAGCTGAAAATCCAGCTTAAGTCCAATACAACAAGGGTTTTCTCTTTGCCAATAATTGAGCTTGAGGAAAAAGAGCAGAAAATACCCCAATTAAGCTTTCCAGTAACAATAAAGACAAAGTCAGAAATACTTTCCAGTGCAATAGAGGATGCTGATATTGTAGCAGAGTCTGTAAGCTTTATAGCAGAGCAAAATAAATTTAGTTTGCAGGCAGAGGGTGATTTAAATAAAGCAATCATTGATATAAAACAGGGTGAAGAAACAAACATTGTCTCTGACTCAAAGGAAAAAATAACTTCAAAATACTCTGTTGAATACCTGAAAAAAATGATGAATGGCTCTAAGCTAGCTGATAAAGTTACAATACAATTTAACAAGGACTATCCGCTAAAGCTTGAGTACAAGGAGATTGACAAGGTTGTAATAAGCTTTGTTTTAGCCCCGAGGGTTGAGAACGAATAAATTTATTTATTTTTTAAAATTTTTTTAATAATTGTATAAAAAGTTATTATTTAATATATCTTTTTTCTTGAATCAAGAAAATGCAGTTTATCTTTTGTATGCAGAGTCATGATGTTTGAAGGC
>JAFCBX010000032.1 GCA_017610505.1 Methanosarcinales archaeon
TTCCGCCACTCCATGTTGATTTATCATTGAATTTTTCTGTTATCTTGAACTCAGCATCTGTTTCTGCTATGCATTCATCCAATTTTCCACTAAGCTCAACTTCTTTAAGGCAGTCATCTGTTTTTCCCTCTTTCAAAAAGCAGGCAAGATAATCTAAATATTTGTCATTATAATCTTTCTGTATGCAGTGCTGTAATGTCTGCTCATCCAGTTCTTTTTTGCCGTGCATTGCATAACTGCAAAATCTTATCTTAGAATCAATCTTATCACCTAATAGATTTAATACTGGTAGTATTCCCTTTTCAATCTGAGTTCCATATGGGCAGTATGCCATGACAAATAGTTCTACCTCTGGCTTTTCTTTTTTAGGCATGCAGAGCCAGTTATTTTTGCAGTCTGGGTCATCACAATCAATCAGGCCGTCACCCTCATCATCCTTTCCATCATTACAAACTGTTTCCATGCATGCTGGATTAGTCTTGCATGATTCATCATCACAATCTATTTTTCCATTGTTGTTATCATCTATCCCATTGTCACATACTTCTCCTTCAGGGTCAAAACTTGCGCTAATCCTTAATGAAAGAAAATCTCCTTTTTGCTCAAGGTATTTCTCCACCTGGGCATAATTGCTTTCATTCTTAACATTGTCTTTGAATAATATTGCTGGAAGAACAGTCAGATTTAATTCCCCATATATTTTTTTGCCTTCTTCATCCATATAATCTATCTCACCAACAACAAAACCAGGGAATAAATTTTTTAATTGTGTGGTAGTTCTTGAAACATTACATTCCTTACACCTTAAGTCATTAAGTACAATCATGTCTGATGAGTCAATTATGGATATTTTATTATTTTTCAGGTATGTGTTATTTTTCAAATAAGGCTTAACTGCGAAAACAACTGCTATTATAACTATTACAGCCAATATTGCCCACAGATGTTTCTTTTTTATTTTAATCATAAAATTCTTTTCTTTCATCTTAAACCTCCATCATTATGCTCTGCATTTGTCTGCAAATTCCCTAAGATTTTCAATAGACATTTCCCCAGTATGCTCTACTCCATTTGAGCAGATAAATTGAGGAACATAACCTTTCATTACATCAGCAAAACAATCATTTAATATTTCCCTTGACTTTGAATCACTGCCTCCAGCCCAGTAAAAACTATAACTTTCTTCCTCTAGCTCTTTAACTAAAGGTTTCATATTTGCACAATGTGGGCATGAATCAGAATAAACAAAAATCACAGTATCCTTTGATATATTATATCTTGTGATGCATTCATCACTAACCGCACTTGCTGTTATTGGTACTGTTTCTGATACAGGTAAAATATCTTTTTCTTCACTGAATCCTTCTTTAAAAATCTTAATATTTGACTTGTCTCTCAACATACCTAAATAATCAGCAAATGCTGTATTTTGCTTTTCTAATTTTAGTTTTTCTTCTATCTCTTGTATTGCATCTTCTAGCTCCATTATTGTTTCTGGCTTTTTGTCCAACAATTTAATAATATGGTAACCAAACTCTGTTTTAACAACAGGAGAGATTTCCCCAACCTCAAGTGCAAAGGCAGCATCTTCAAATTCCTTTATCATCTGGCCTTTAGCAAAATATCCTAAATCCCCACCTTCTGATGCAGAAGGGCATGTTGATTTTTCCTTTGCTAATTCAATAAAATCAGCACCATTATTTAATTGTTTTAATATACTCTCTGCTTCCTCAGCTGATTCAACTAGAATATGTCTTGCCCTAACCTGTTCTGTTGTAATAAATTCATTCTTGTTATTGTTATAGTATTCCTCAATTTCAGAACTGCTGATAACTATCTTAGAAAGAACTGTTTTGTTCAACAGCCTGTTTATTGTAAGCTGTTTTTCATAATAATCCTCTAAAAATTCCATTGTTAGGTTTTGTTCCTCAAGGGTTTTATCAAAATCTTCTTTTGAAAGCCCAGATTGTGCTATTAAATTACCCATAATTTCTGATAATTCTCCTGCAGTCACAGAAATCCCCTGTTTTTTTGCTTCCTGCAAAAGCAATAGCTCATCAATAGACTGGTTCAGAATCATTTCTTTTGTGATGAACTGCTTATATTCTTCTGGAACACGATCATACTGCTCATTAATATCCTGTATTGTAATTGATTCCCCATTCACAGTTGCTGCAGCATCCCTTGAGGGAGTCTTACTAAAATCAACCGTATCACAACCAGTTAAGTATAAAACAAATAAACATATAATAATTATCCCAATAATTATTCCTGCAATCAGGTTAATCTTTGCCTTTCTAGAAACATTAATTTCATCCATTTTCTTCTCCATAATATGCTTTTCTTTAACCATTTTCTTAACCAAAAATATCCCCCATTAAATATTTCGATGAAAAGGCCCCTAAATATAAACCTTTCGAAAATTCTTTAAACAAAAAGATATAAATACCAAGATTAATTCTCTGATGCAAAATGAGGAAAAAACACGAGAAAAAGAATAAAATGGGGATTTGGGTAATTATTCTTATTGTAGTTCTTATGTTAACCAGTACCATTGGCTATGTTTTTAAGGGTGGATCAAAGGAAAAATATAATGATTTTTCATTTTCCAGAACTGATGATGGAAGATGGTATACTAAAATTAATGGAAAACAATTTGCTTTTAATTATTTCCCATCAGACCTTGAAAGCATTAATTTGAGCAGTGAAATCATTGACAAGATAAAAAACACAAACATGGTTTACTTTACTCATGACCCTGAGAATCATTATAGTGGAGATATTGCCTTGTTAAAGGAAATGTTCTGGCCGTATTTTCAAATCTATGCTGATAACGGGCTTACGCTAAATAACACCTTTAATTTACCAGTAATTGACTGCGATAATGCAACAACTGCCTTGCCAGTGATATATTTTAAAGAGTCAAATCAAACAGGATTTTACCTTGATAATAACTGCATTATTTGTGAACTAAGGCCAGGAGAGGATTTCACTGCTCTTAAAGAAAGATTATTGTACTCATTATTTGGTGTAATGGAGTAATCTCAATGATAGAAGAAGAAAAGTCTAAAGAATCTGATAATAAAACCTTAAAATCAGAAGAAACAAAAAAAAAAGATGATAGAAGCAGCACTAAAAACATTATATTAATCCTCATAATAATTGTTGGTCTTCTTATTTTGTTCTTCAGCATAAGATACTTTTATCATCCAAAAACAACAGAAGAAAACTATGTATACAATGGGTTTAAATTTACCAAGATATCCAACCTATGGCTTACAGAGGTACAAATTGGCAATACCCTTTTTAGAATAACAACAAGATATTCCCCAAGGGAGGTTGAACATGTAATTTTTGAACCAGACGTATGCAGAAAGATTATAAATTCAGATCAGATTTACTTTACAGTGCCAGGCAATTTAAGCTCTGTTGCTGTCTTGGCTATTACTGAAGTAGGAAGGATAATTGGCACTCACTATGGAATCTTAAACATACCTTCCAAGAGTGCACTTACATGGTCTAGTGATAATGGAACTCTTGTTAAGACATGCAGGGATGCTGTTAATGGAACAGGTGTTATACTCTTCAGAAGAGGAAATAACACAGCAGTCTATTCTGACAAAGACTGCATTATTGTCCAGGGAGAGGATGACTGGGAAATTGTAAAGGCAGCAGACAGGCTTACATTCAGCCTGCTTAGGATAATGGATTAAAAACAAAAACCTTTAAAAGCAATTATAATAATATTCTTTTTATGCCACACTATTATTCAGAAAAACAAACAAGCCCTTTAAGGCTTGAGAAAATAAAATCTGTTTTAAGAGGGAGATTATTTGAGTTTTACTCTGGCTCAGGTGTTTTTTCAAAGAAAAAAGTAGACAATGGAACAAGGGTTCTTGTTGAAAATTGTATTGTAAAAGGTGGATGGAAAGTTTTAGACCTTGGCTGTGGGTATGGTGTTGTTGGTGTTGTGATAGGAAAAATATTTCCAAAAACAACTGTTTTAATGGTTGATGTGAATAAAAGGGCATTAAAGCTGGCTAAAATGAATCTTGAACTTCACAATATTAAAAATGCTGGAGTAAAGTATAGCAATCTGTACTCGGCTGTAAAAGAAAAATTCAACGCAATAATTGTTAATCCGCCAATGACAGCAGGGAGAAAATTATGTTTTAGAATTATTGAAGAATCAAAAAAGTACTTAGAAGAAGGTGGATTATTACAGTTAATTGCAAGGCACCGCAAGGGAGGTAAGGTTTTGGGTGAAAAAATGCTTGAGGTTTTTGGAAATATGGAAGAAAAAACAAAAAGCGGCGGCTATAGGTTATATATATCTAAAAATTAAAGTTGGGAGGTAAAAATGGAAAATATAGATGAGAAAAAGCTTTATGAAATTCAGTTTGTGCAGCTGATTTTTAGCCTGAAAACCAGCGCAATAATGCAGCTTGGAAAAATAGCAAACCCATTAACAGGCAAGATTGAGCGAAATTTAAATGAGGCAAAATACACTATTGACATGCTGAATATGATTAAGGAAAAAACAAAAAATAATCTGGCACCTGATGAGGAAAAAATAATTAATGATGCTGTTTTTGAGCTGCAGATGAACTACATTGACGAGGTTAAAAAAGATAAAGAAGAGAAAAAAGAACCAAAACCAAAAGAAAAAGAAGAAATAACTGAAAAAGAGACAAAAGAACAAACAGAAGAACAAGCAGAGAAAACAGAAGAAGGGCAAAAACCAGAAGTTGAAGAAAAAGAAGAAGCTGATGAAAGCAAAGAGAATGTAGAAAAGGAAAAAAAGCCTAAGAAAAAATCAGGCAAAAAGAAATACTCAAAAGCCAAAAAGAAAAATGAAAACAAAGCTTGAAAAAGCCCTTGATGAGATGCAGGAAGAAGAGCTTAAAAAGAAAAAAAAGAAAAAACTTAACATAAAAAAAGAAAAGAAACTGCAGTATTACAGCAACTGGAACAAAAACAATAAAAGCATTAATAAAATAAAACAGGACAAACAGGCCAAATTAAAGAATTTTTCTTCATAAACTTTTGTTAGATAACACAATGCTCTATTATTCAACATAAACCCTTTTCTTTCTGTTAAATGGTGGAGAAGCAATTGCTAGAAGTGTAAGTCCCTTCAAGTGCTTGTATTTAGTTCCTTTAGGATAAAATAAACAATCGCCTTTTTTGACATGGTATTTTTTGTTATTTATTACACAGTCACCCTCACCCTCTAGAACATAATAAGCCACATCACTTTCTGTATCAAATCCAAGTTTTATATCATCTCCAACTTTTCTAACTTTTGCAATACTAAATTTCAGAAATTCTTTTGTATTAAAGATATCAATTACTTTTGTTGCTCCATAATCATTCTCTTTTAACTCATTTGACCTTATTATTTTTGGTTTCATAATAAAGATTACAGAAATATCCTTTAATAAACTTTCGGAAAGTGACCTTTTTAAACAAATAAAGAGAAAGTTTTATAAAAATTAAGATTATATTAAGATTGGGGGTGTTAAAATCAAATATAGAAAGAAACAGCCTGTTTCAGCATTAAATGATGGAGATAAGGTAGATGATGTCTTTGTTGTAAAAATAAAGAAAACAATGTCATCTTATGCAAAGGGATTCTTTTTCCAGCTGCTTTTGTCAGACAGCAGCGGCAAAACCCTTGATTATAGGTATTGGGGCAGCAATGATGAGAAAAAAGTAAGGGCACTTTATAACTCAATAAAGCCTGATTCAGTTGTTCATGTGCAGGGAAAGGTTTCTGTTTATAACAAAAAGCTTCAATTAGCCACAAACGAGCCATTTATAATTGAGCCATTAAAAGAGGATGAATATGACAAAGCTGATTTTATCAAGCCGGCAAGAAAAGATGTTGATGATATGTATTCTGAATTAAAATCAGCTATTGATGAAGTTAAAAATCCAGATATAAAGAAATTACTGGAAAATATATTTAATGAGCCTGCTATGGAAGCAAAATTCAAGACACATCCGGGCGCAATTGAGATACACCATAACTGGATAGGGGGGTTATTGGAGCATACTTTAGAGGTCTTAAAATATTCATTATTAAGCCTTGATTTATTTCCAGTTTTAGACAAGGACTTATTGATTGCAGGGGCATTGTTGCATGATATAGGGAAATTAGATGAGCTTGAAGTAACTTCAAGGATTAAGGGCTCTGATTCAGGGCAGCTAATTGGTCATATTGTCCTAAGTTCCATTTTTGTTTCCAATAAAATAGACAAGCTTGGCCTTGACAAAGAGCTAAAAAATAAACTGCTTCATATAATAATCAGCCATCATGGAAAGCTTGAGTATGGCTCACCAAAACAGCCAATGTTTCCAGAGGCAGTTGTGATATATTATGCAGATGAGATGAGCTCAAAGATAGCTGAGATAACTGAATTTGTAAAGGATTCAATAGAAGACACTGAAGATAATTTCATGTATCACAGAAGAAAGCAGCACAATATTTATCTTAAATGAGGTTTGGAAAATGAATCATTATAGAAAAAGAACAATAAAGACCTTAGTTATTTTGCTACTTGTATTTGTAGCTGTCTTTTTTGCAGCCTATGCCCAGTTTAAGAAAGGAACTTTAATATTTGACCTTGGAATGCCCTATGGCCTTGAGAACTTTATTGTAATGTTTTTTTCAATAGCTGCAATAGTAAAGGTTGTTTTTGAAATAAGCATGGGTTAAAAGCTACAAAGCTTTTGAAGAAAGAATAAAAAAATATATTAAATTCTTTAAAGAAACATTTAAATAACTTAAACTTGTTCTTATTGTGAGTATGAAGAAAAAAACAGTTAATATTGAGAAGCTTGTTCCTGACACTTCTGTTATAATAGAGGGGCTTGTTTCAGACAGAATAAGCAAGAAGGAGATAGTTCCAAAATCAGTTATAATACATGAGGCAGTTCTTGCAGAGCTTGAGCACCAGGCAAACCAGAATAAGGAAACAGGGTTGCTTGGCCTTGAAGAGCTTAACAAAATAAGAGAGCTTTCAAAAAAACTTGAATTTAGTTTAGAATTCTCTGGAAAAAGGCCAAATGCTTATGAAATAAAATATGCACGCCTTGGCGAAATAGACTCATTGATAAGAGAACTTGCCTATAATGAGAATGCAAGCCTAATGACATCCGACAAAACCCAGGCAAGGGTTGCAGAGGCGAAGGGAATTCATGTTATATTTATTGAGATAAAAAAGCTTTTCAAAAAGCTAAAGCTTGAGAAATTCTTTGATGAAACAACAATGAGCATACATTTAAGGGAAAATGTTGTTCCATATGCAAAAAAAGGAATGCCCGGAAAATGGAAATTTGTTGCTGTTAACAAAACAAAACTCACAAGAGAAGATATAAAAGACATAAGCAGGGAAATAATTGAGGAATCAACCATAGCAAGAGATGCTTTTATAGAAATAGAAAGAGCTGGCTCAACAATAGCCCAGATTGGGAAGTTCAGGATTGTAATAACAAAGCCGCCATTTTCAGATGGCTGGGAAATAACAGCTGTCAGGCCTGTAAAAATGCTTTCATTGGAAGAATATAAACTTTCTGAAAAGCTGAAGCAAAGAATTTCAGAGCAGGCAGAGGGAATTTTAATAGCGGGCTCGCCA
Source organism: Methanosarcinales archaeon (assembly GCA_017610505.1). Classification (GTDB taxonomy): domain Archaea; phylum Nanobdellota; class Nanobdellia; order Woesearchaeales; family CG1-02-33-12; genus CG1-02-33-12. The sequence goes on from JAFCBX010000032.1 coordinate 7,641, forward strand.
GGAATGGGAAAGTCAACCTTTGCCCAGGCCCTTGCAAAGTTCTACTCTGACAAGGATAAGATTGTAAAGACAATAGAAGCACCTAGAGATTTAGTATTGTCAGATAATATAACACAATATGCTATTTCGCACGGAAGTGCACAGGAAATCCATGATATTCTGCTTTTGTCAAGGCCAGATTACACAAT
>JAFCBX010000033.1 GCA_017610505.1 Methanosarcinales archaeon
TGATGCATGGGTTGTCAGGTTAATATCATTTGCCTTGCTTAATTCTCTTAAAGCCTGCCTGTGATATTTTCCAAACATTCCTGGTGTTTCACCCTGTTGTGAACCACGGCCAGCTCCCATAAACTGTATCTCCATACTGCTTGCTCCTGCCCGTATCTTGCTTGTAATCTCAGGTATGTTTTTGGCTCCAATACCCATTGCCATGGCTATACCTACTTCTTTAACACCAAGAATTTTTTCTTCTGGCTCCCCACTCTTTATATCATAATTCCTATCCATTGGGCTATTATATCCATAAATCATTTTTACCTTAATTTGTATTTATCCTGTATTGATTTAAATATTTGCCTTGCTATATTCAGCTGGTTAGATACTTGCTCATCAATCCTTCCATAAATTCCGCTTTCAATCTCCTGCTGCCTTTCTCTTGCAATAACATTTGCAGCATACGCCATTGTCATCTGCTCCCCTGTGATCCCTGTGCCTTCTCTTGCCTGCTGGTATATGTTTTCTAGTTCCTGCACAACATTTTCTGTTGGCTCTCTTCTCAGTTTATTAGCCAATATCTGGTATTGTCTGTGTGCCTCTAATTCTTCTTTTGTTATTTCTGGTTTTTCTTGCTCAACTGTTTCCTCTAAAGGAATTTCAGCTGTTTCTTCTTCAACATGCCTAACTCTCAAGTCTTTGTATCTTTTTGCTGCAAAAACTTCTTTCTCCTCTGGCGAAAAAAGGCTTTCTATATCAACTGCCTTAATTTGAGGAATTGGCAAATCTTTTATTTTTTCTTTAACATCAATTTCCCTGATAGAATCCTTGATAATCTTTTCTGCTTCATTAATTTCTTTTTTATTTTCTTCCTCAATTTTTTTTAGTCTTTTGATTCTTTCTTCAGGAGATAGTTTTTTTATTCCGTTTAATTTTGTGACCATATTTAATTACCAAGCTATCATGCCATGAGCTTTTCTGAAGTTCTTATAAATAAGCCACATAGCTGCTGTTGCTTCATTACCAGCCGTTTTCCTTTCATTATTTTCCTCAAATTTGGATAAGCTTGGCTTATCAGATGCAGAACTTTTTGTTCCTGTAAATGCTGTGCCTATTTCTTTAAATCCATTGAATACTGAAGTAAAAGGCTCAAATATTGAATCCTGTTTTTTTATTTCTTCTTTTTTCTTTGTTTCTTCTCCAGCCTCTCTCAAATAATTCTCAAACTCTTCTCCAAGGGCTTCCATTGCTGCTGAGATTGAAGGGTCAATCTCTCCGAGAAGCTCCATATCCTCTTTAGCTCGATACGCCTTGTAATTTTCAATTTCTTTTTCACTCCAGGCATATGCTCTAAGCTTCATATCAACTCGCCCTATATGGGTTGGCCCCCTTTGATAACCCTCGCTTACAAATTTCATGTCAGGTGTTGTCCTATAATTAAAATTTGCTAAGATGCATGCTTTATATGTAGCATTTTTTGTTTTTCCAGTTGCAGCACTAAATGGAGATTTCTTTGCAAGAATCTCAATTTCAATCATTGAGCCCTCAAAAGCGCCTATAAGATCAGGGCTGTCCATTTTTTTTTCAGATGAACGCAGCATTTTAATGTATTTGAGGTATGGCTTCACCCAGCTCATATACATCTTTATCACATCATAGTGCTGTCTTAGAAACTTTAGTGTGAATTTTCTTCTTGTTTTCAGCTCTTTATAGGTCTGTTCTTTCCATCCAAGAAAAGCCCTTAGCTTTCTTTTCAAAACTTCTTTAACTTTCCTGTTAAATTCAAGCTTATCAACAACCTCATCAACATCCCTGCTTGTTGCTGGATGCGTGCTAAAGAAAAGGTCTGGCAGAACAGTAAATTCCAATTCACGAGCCATGCCATAAACAGATGCCGGGCTTTTAGCTCCGCCTTCAACCATGTCAATCCATATACCTTTTAATGTTATTTCAGCGCTTTCCTTGCTTTTGCTGCCTGCATCATAACTGTCTTTATAGTAGCCTAATCTTTCGTCAAGAACCCTTATTTCCCTGACAAGCTGGAACAGTTCTTTCACCATTTTGCCTATTGTAGCGAGAAATTGCGAGACCTTATCCTGGTAAATTCCGGTTCGCTGCATTGCAACTCCAAAGAATGCAGAATGCTGTGATGCTGCAAAGACATCCATCAATTTTTCAATATCATTATAACCTAAATCATTTCTTAGAAGATTAACTACCCAGAAATAAAACTCTTCAATGGATTGGTTTGGAGATTCAAGGCTTAACCAATACCTCTTTAATGGTTCTGGATATCCTGTTAGGATATTTTTCTGGAGATGGGCATCCTCAGCTTTTTCTTCCTCAAATTTAAACTCTTTTAAATCTGCCAAATCATCACCTCTAAGTCTTAAATACTTTCTTTTGTTTATATTTCTTTCGGATTTATTTTCCGCTTATAATCTCAATTACATCTCCATTTTTTAGTAGATGTTCTTTCCCAATTGTTATCCTGTTTTTTACGTCAATTGCCTTTATAAAATTTTTTCCAAAATCCGTGTGAAGTCTGTAAGCAAAATCAAGTGCAGTTGTTTTTTTGGGTATTAAAAAACAATCAGGCAAGATATTGCCATCTGAGTCAGCAAGTTTTGCTCCCACTGGAAATACTGCTATGTATTTTAATAAATCAAAAACAGCAGTATTAATTACCTGCTCCACCCCTGTGCTACCAAAAACATCAAGAAGATTTTTCTTTATGAAGTCAAGCGCATTTTTCTGCTTTTCATTAAGCTTGTCTGGCTCTAAAACCTTAAAATCATTATCACCTGGAATGTATTCAATCAAGCCATTTTTTGATGCCTCTTTTAATGCAAGCTCTGATTCTGAACTGCAGCCAATAATCAAATAGTTAGGGAATTCTTTTTTCATCTTTTCAAGATTTTCTTTAGCAGTTGAAATGTCTATCTTATTTGCAGCAATAATCATTTTCTTTGTTTTTTTTCTTAATTGTATTGCAATCCCTTTTAGGTCCTCTTCGCTCCATGATAATATATTGTTCCTGTCCAAATCCAGATTGCCTAATACATCCTCAACCATTTCTTCATTAACTTTAAGGCCGCTGAGGTGTTTTGCAATATCTTTTACAATTTTTTCCTCATGCTCTTTTTCCTGCTGGACTGCTCTTGCAAACCTATCCCACCCTTTTTTTATCAGCCTTAAATACCACATATCAAGCTCAACTTCAAGAAATCTTATATCATCGCATGGGTCATATGAGCCAGGTGTTACAGGCTCTCCAAGCTCATTTGTTCCGCCAGATGCATCAACTACATGGATTAAAACATCTGCCTGCCTTAAGTCATCAAGAAATTGGTTTCCCATTCCTTTTCCTTCATAAGCTCCAGGAACTAAACCGGCAACATCTATCAAATCAACAGGAACAAACCTGCTGTGGTTTATGCAATAACCCTCTCTTGGATTGCACTTCACATTAAAGAACTTGTCTGCACATTCTATCCTTACATAACCCATGCCATGGTTTGGCTTGATAGTAGCAAAAGGATAATTTTCTATTTGAACATTTGCCAATGTAAGGGCCTTAAAAAATGTGCTCTTTCCAACATTTGCTTTTCCAACAACACCGACTAGCATTTTATATAAAGACAGCTTAAATACTATAAATAAGTTTCTAAATCTTTAAAAACAAAAGATTTATTAATATTCAATAAAGACTAGGAATTAGTTAAAATGCCAAAAGAATTTAAGATTGCAAAGGGAGTAAAGGACTGGTATGGAGAGGATGCCATACTTAGAAATGAGATAAAAGATACTCTGAGAAGAGTTTTTGAGAGGTACGGCTACAATCCTATTGAAACTCCAATGATTGAAAGATCAGAAACAATTAAATTCAAGGGCGGCCAGGAAATCAAGAAAGAGATATTCACTCTTAAAGACCAGGGCAGGAGAGAGCTTGCATTAAGGTTTGACCAGACACTGCCATTGGCAAGGTTTGTTGCATCAAACAAAGATGTAAAGTTCCCTTTTAAGAGGTATGTTATTGGAGAGGTTTTCAGGGATGGACCAACACAGCCAGAGCAGGGCAGATACAGGGTATTTACACAATGCGATGTTGATATTTTAGGTGTAAAAGATATGATTGCAGAGGCAGAATTGCTTGCTCTTGCAGCTGATGTATTTAAAGAGTTGGGATTAGGAAATATCATAATAAAGATCAACAACAGAAAGCTGCTTGATGGAATATTGGATTATGCAGGTGTTCCAAGCAGCAAGAAGATTAAAACAATAATAATTCTTGATAAGATGGACAAGATTGGCATTGAGGGAGTTAAAAAAGAAATAAAATCATTATTGCCTAAAAATACAGTTGATAAGCTAATTTCTGCAATAACCAAAGCAAAGAACAATGATGGAACCTATAAAAAGCTAACAGAGATTATTTCATCAAAAAACAGCAAACAAGGGCTTAATGAAATAAAACAATTGCTGGATTATTCAAATGGCTTAAAGTTTGTTGAATTTGACCCAAGTCTTGCACGCGGTCTTGATTATTACACTGGAACAACAATTGAGGTATTTCTCAAAGACAGGTCTGTTGTTAGGTCAGCTGTTCTTGCAGGGGGCAGATTTGATAATATGATTGGCACTTTTTCTGGCGGCAAACAAGAAATTCCTGCAGTCGGATTCTCTTTTGGCCTTGAAAGAATTGCAATGATTTTGAAGGATATTAAAAAGGATATTAAATCATCAAATACAGAATTATATCTTATCCCAATAAACACAGCAAAAGAATGTTTAAAAATTGCTCGTTCTTTAAGAAATCAGGGATTAAATATAGATATGGAATTGAAAGGAAAGAGAATGGGCCAGGCAATAACATATGCAGTTTCATTAGGCATTCCTTATGTTGGAATTATTGGTGAGGATGAGTTAAAGGAAGATTCAATTACAATAAAAAACCTAAAGACAAGGGAGCAGAAGAAAATCAGGATTAATAACGTGTATAAATATTTAAAAGCAAAATAATTATTTGTTTTCGAAAGTTTTATAAACAATTCTAGCAATATTTCTCTTATGGCAATTTTAGCAGCTGAGTTTAGGATAAAAAATAAGGGAACTTTTGACCTTAAAGGGTTATATGAATACCTTCATTTATGGGTGGTTGAAGAGGGATATGCAAGTTCTAGCGACCCAAAATTCCCAGAAGTTTTTCATAGCCAGCATGAATTTGGCAAGGGGCTCAAAGAGCATATTATCTGGTGGAGGCTTGAAAAAATCCCCAATAATAGTACGTATTACAAATATGAAATAGATCTTGATTGGCGTACTGTAGCTATTAGAGATGTGGAAACTGTATATCAGGGGAAAAAATTAAAATTAGCAAACGGAGAACTTCAAATATATGTTTATGCAAGAATAGTTCCTGACTACAGGGAAACATGGAGCAAACATTGGCTTTTAAAATATTTTAATGCTCTTTACTGGAAGGTTATTATGAAGTCAAATCTTGAAAAGCACAAGCTTGAGCTTTATAGGGAGGCTTATAGGTTGCAGGAAACAATAAAAGACTACTGGAAACTAATGCCCGGCACCGAAGAACCAGAGCATGAAGGCGGATTCTGGCCGCAGGAAGGAATTGGCGAGTAATTCGAAAGCTTTATATATAAACATAATAGGTTTAGGTTTATGGCAAACTATAATCTTCCACAAGAAATTCTTAAGTTTAAGGGAATTTTTGATATGGAGCTTCTTTATAAAACCATGAGGGACTGGCTTACAAGAAGAGATTATTATTTTGAAGAGCCCACTTACAAATGCAAGCCAAATCCCCTGGGTGGAAAAGAGGATGAAATTACCTGGAAAGCTTATAGGAAGGAAACAGATTATTTTAAATTCTGGATAGTTATTGATTTTCATACATGGGAGCGCAAGGATATTGAGGTTATTGAAAAAGGCAAGAAGAAGAAGATGAACCAGGCAAGGATGACAATATACTTTGATAGCTATGTTGAGTCAGACTGGCAGAAAAGATGGAATAAGAGCCCTTTTTTGGCATGGCTGAATAATCTTTATGAAAAATACATTATCAAGCAAGAAATTGATAATATATATACTGATAAATTATATTATTATGTCCTTAAACTGCATAATATTACAAAGGAGTGTTTGGGAATGGAAGCAAAAGGTTCAGAATATGGGGATGTGTGGTAAAAATGGCTGAAAGAGAGAAAATTATTGATGAGTTAAGGTTAGATTATGAGGGTCTTTTTGATGTGAATGAGCTTTATCTGACAATAGACAAATGGTTCAGGGAAAAACAATATGATAAGAGAGAGCTAAAAAATATAGAGCATGTAAAGCCAGAGGGGAAATTCATTGAGCTCTGGATAATGCCATGGAAGAAAATTACAGACTATGCAAAAATTGAGATAAAGATAAGAATACTTATGTCAGACATAAAAGAAGTAGAGGTTGAAAAAGATAAGCATAAGGTTAAATTAAACCAGGGCAGGATACAGATGGTTTTTGATGGGTATCTCACAACAGACTATGAAAATAAATGGGAAGGAAAGCCAACTTATGTATTCTTGAGGACAATATTTGACAAATTTATCTATAAGGGCTATACTGCCAGATTCCAAAGCCAAGTTGCTGAAGATGTTAATCACCTTCATACAACAATTAAGTCATTCTTAAACCTTTACAGGTTTTAATAAATGAGGGCAAGCTTTAAGTGCAGGAATTGCGGAAAATGCTGCAATGCATTCTATACCCAGATAAATGTTACAATTGGAGATTTAATAAGGATTTCTAATTTTTTAGAAAAGCCAGTTAGTTATGTTCTCAAGAATTTTGTTGGAATAAATCCCTTTGGAGATCCAAAAAATCCAACAAAGTTCAGCTATGAGCTTGGGGTTAACATGCCATGCTTGTTGCGCAAAAATGAAAAATGCTCTGTTTATAAGGCAAGGCCATTGAACTGCCGTTTATTTCCGTACTGGGTTTTGGTTCAGGCATTTGTTTTTAATCAGAACAAAATAATTGATAAATCATACAAATGCATGAATAATCTTAAATTAGGAAGGGATAAAATAAAGAAATATTCTGGTTATTCTAAAGTAATTGGAGATATACTGATACAGGAGGCCTCTTTAACAGACAACATACTCTACAAACTCAATATTAAACATTCAGTAGATTTATCTAAAAACAAGGATTATCAAGAGCTAGTTGCTAAGTACAAAAACAAAAAAACCAGCAGTTCATTAAAACAGCTTGAAACAGAGAAAATAAGATTGGCCAAAATAATATTTGGAAAGCTCAAGGATTCTGATATTAGGGTTATTGAAGACGAGGCCAGGAAACCTTTTTTACTGAAAATAGTTGAAAACAATACAAAAAGATTAGAAGAAGCAGAAAATATTCTGATTTAATCCTTATATAAAACTATAACAAAGCCAACCAAATCAATAAGCTGGGAGTTTGTTTTCTTGGCAATCTCTTTTGCAACTTCTTTTTTATTCTTGTCACTGATAAATGCCCTTAGAAGTTTTACCTTAATAAGCTTTTTTTTGTTAATCTGTTTTTTAATCTCCTTGACTGTGTTTTCTGTCAGGCCATTCTTGCCGATTCTTATCACTGGCTCAAGTGTTTTTGCTTTTTCTTTTAATTTTTTATTATCCGGCATTTTTATGCATTATGGTTAATGTTCATTGGGTGCTCACTGCCAAGTCTTCTTCTTCTGTGCAGCTCATCTATATGCTTTAATTTTGTTTCAAGAGACATGGTCTCCGCCAAGCAAATGCGGCAATATAACATAATCTGCTCCAGCATCATAAAGAGTTAAAGCTTCATCAACTTGGTTTGCTGTTACAAATATAAGCGCTTTTTTATTAACCTCTTTGGTTTTCTTTATTAAAAGAAGGTTGTCCTGCTCTTCTGGAACAGTTGATATAACCATCTCTGCCTTATTCAATCCTAATCTTTCAAGAATCTCTGAATCACCAACATCACCATAAATGCATGGAACCTTTCTTGCTATTAACCTTTTTATAACATCTGGGTTAAAATCAACTATTAACAGGCTCTTTTTCATTTTCTGGACTGTTCTGACAATGCTGTATCCAATCCTGTTATATCCACAAAGAATAACCTCTGTTTTTTTATCTTCTGGAATATACTCCATTTTCTTTGTTTTAGTTCCTATTCTTTCAAATATCTGCAAGAATCCTGAGAATTTCACATACAGGCTATTGTCAAATTGTATAAGATAAGAGGTTAGGGTTATTGTTATGATGGCAAGGAGTATTGTTAAGGAAAATAACCCTTTTGATATATGGCCAAGAATAAGCCCCTGGGCAACTATTATCAGCGAGAACTCAGATACCTGTGCTAGGGATATGGAAGTTAAGAAAGATACCCTCTTTTTGTAATTAAACAGGCTGCATATAAGCATTGTCAGCAAGGGCTTGAAGATTATTACAAATAATGTAAAGATTATTAATGGAACCAAGATAGTGCGCATCTCACCCAACAATAACTCTAATCCAAGAGATACAAAGAAGATAGTTGCGAAGAAATCCTTTAATGGCTTTACTTTTCCAATGATCTCCACATTGTAAGGAAGATTTGCTATGCTTACTCCTGCAATAAACGCGCCAATTGCTATTGAAAATCCCGGCTTTAATAAATCCAAAACACTATCCAAAAGAACAAGGTTAAAAAAAGGAAGTCTAAAAATATAAATCATTATCTGACCAATATAATTAGCAAAAATACAGAATGAAAAGCAGGTTGTTAAGGCCATCAAAAACAAAAGCTCCTGTGATTTTGCAGCAAACCTAAACAAGCCTGGAAGAATAAACTTGCTTGCAATTACTGCTACTGAAAGCAGGATAACTCCCTTTAGCAGGGCAATTATAAGTATTGCCATTGAGAAATTGTTTAGTGTTGTTAATATGGATAAAGCAATTATCGCAATTAGGTCCTGCATTAACAGGAATCCAATGATTATTCTTCCATGCAAGGTGTCAAGTTCTCTATTATCTGATAATATTTTTACAACAACCATCGTAGAGCTGAAAGCAACTATTAATGCAATATAAACTGATTCAGTCTTTACAAAACCGAGGATTATTGCTATTAAAAAGCCAAATGCAAAGAGTAAGATAAACTGCATGAGCCCACCAAAAATTGAGATTGATGCAACATCCCTTAGTTTCTTTAAGTTAAGCTCAAGGCCAACAACAAACAGAAGAAATGCAATTCCAATCTCAGACAACATTAAAATTATGTTTGAATCTTCTACTAATCCAAGGATGGGACCAATTATAAGCCCTGTTAAAATATAGGCAGGAATCAATGGCTGCTTTAATAATCTTGCCAGATAACCAACAATAGTTGCAATAATTATTATAAGGCCAATGTCAAAAAATATGTTCTCCATCAAACACCTCTTTTTGCTAAAAACTTTTTTTATATTATATTTAAATCTTTTTATTTAATCTAGTTTTTTGATAAATAAAGGGATGTGCTCTATAAAATCACTGGCAATAAAGCTATATCCCTTTTTCTTCAAGAGATAATCCCCTATTATTCCGTTTATAAAAGCAGCAGAGCATGCTGAATCAAACAAATTTTTTGTCTGTGCTAAAAAGCTTGCTGTCAAGCCAGCCAAAACATCCCCTGTGCCTGCAACACTCATTCCTGCATTTCCAGTTTTGTTAAATCTGATTTTGTCTTTTGAAATAATAATGTCTGTTTTTCCCTTTAATAAGATAATATTATTTTTTTTAAGAAAATCCTTTAAAACAGATTGTATGTTTTTCGCTTTTTTTTCAGTGTTTATTTTTTTACTGAAAATATTCTTTACAATTTTCTTATTTTTTATATTGTTACCCAAAAAAATCCTTAATTCATTTTCATGGGGGGTAATTATTGAATTATTAGCCTCAAATGTTAATGCCTTGATTGCATCAGCATCAATGACTTTTGGTTTTTTTATGTTTTTTATTATTTTTTGAGAGAATCTTATTGTTCGCTTTCTTGCTCCCAAGCCATTGCCTACTAGAATAACATCAAAGTCCCTGCTTAATTCTATTATCCTATCCGCTTGTTCAACTCTAAAAAACTCTCCCTTGAATTTCTTTGTTATAAAGTCAGAGCTGAAAGTATTTATTGCCCAGGCAACCTTTTCTGGAGCAGCTATTGTAACTATATCAACACCTGAGCGAAAAGCTGCCATGCCTGCAAGAATTAAAGCGCCAATATAATCAACAGACCCACCTATTATCAAAAGCCTGCCATTATCACCCTTGTGGCTTTCTGGCCTTCTTTTTGGCAATTTAAGGTCTTTTTTTGTAATGTATTTCATTTTGCTTTTTGGATTCTTGAGCCGCCTGCAGGAATAAACAATGTTATCTCATCAATGCTTCCGCCAATGGTTTTTTTAATCTTTTTTGCAATTTCGCTTGTTTTTTCTTTTCCCTGTTTTAAAACAACAAACTTATCAGAATTGTTTTTTACAGCATTAACAGGGCCGCCAATGATTATACTATCTTTAATGCCAATTGCTACCTCAAGAATAGGGTGCATGTAGTTTGTCTTGCCTTTTACCATAAAAGCTCCTTTTGCTATGTATTCACCAGAGTTTGCCTCTTTTGTCAGCTGATCTGGCTTTACATAAAACACATCAAGGCTTGACAAGCCTAATCGCCAGGCCCTGCTGTAAGATGCTGTTGCCTGGGCTGCTTCTTCCATTGTTTTTGGGCTTATTTTTTTATTGTTTGCTTTTATAACAAAAAACGGAGAGCCAGCCATGTCTGTATGAAAAACAATATCTTCCCTATCAGCATGCTTCTTTATTATAATATCATTGGTTGTGGCATCTCTTCCACCGATACATAGAAATCCCTCTGAGCTGAAGAACCACCTGAACTTTTCATACCATTCTTTTTTTCTAACTGGTTTTTCTGTTATCTTTTCTGTTAAAATTATTTTTTTCTTTTTTTCATTTAATAAATTTAGCTTATCCTGGCTTTTTTTAAAAGCTTTTTTTGCCCCTTCAAGCTTTTTCTTTGATTTCTTTGCCTTTTCAAAATAAACAGCAGCATTCTTCTCAATGGATTTTTTAATATCAATAGTTATTTTAGCCATAGGAATATAAATTATACATAACTATTTATTGTTTTCGAAAAATCCTGGATTACACTAAAGGTGGTTTTCCTCCCTGCAGGGCATAGAATTTCTTATTCTTGTATTCAAGAGTGAAAACATCTGTGTTGCAGTCAGTTGCCCGCATCTTGACAGCTGATATTTCTCTTATAACCTTTCTGAATCTCTCTGTATGCTGCAAGAGAATTATTCCATCTGCAAGATAATCCTCAACCTCATACTCACTATACTTGCTTTTATTAAGAGGCATCTCAGAAATCAAAAATGTTGTTAATTGAGCATCCCTTAAAAACTCAAATATATAGAACAGCTTTGTCCTTGGATCATCAAAGCTTGACAAAACATATAATGCAGATAAAGAATCAAGAACAAACAAATCACATTTTGCTTCTGCTTTAAGCTTTTTTATTATATTCTTTATAACATTCAGCCAGTCGCCGCTAGGACCAATTTTAGTTCCCTTTATTTCCTTTCTTATCGCACCTAAATCTGAGATAACTAATGATCCACCCTTTGCTGATTTAATATCCTGGATAGTTGCTTTTAATTTTGCTATGTCTGACATAACCACAAGATTAATCTTTGAAAGGTCATAACCCATTTTTTCTGTATGCTCTAACAGGGATTTTGCTGACTGCTCAAGAGAAACATATAATCCTGTTTTTCCATCTAATACCCCATTATAGAGCACATTAAAGGCTACACTGCTTTTCATTGTTCCAGCTGTACCACAAATCAATGTGACATGCCCCTCTGGAATACCACCTTGAATCTGTTCATCAAAACCATTTATGTGAATCTTTATTCTCTTTAACTCCTGATTTTTTTTCAATTCCTTAACCATTTTTCCCTCCATTAATCTTTTTTATAAGTGAGATTATCTAATTTTCCTTTCTTTATTCCAATAATCATCTCTTTTTGTTTTTTATTGTTTGTAATAAATGTAGAGCCAACTATCATTCCCTCTGTTTTATATTCCCAAAGTTTTTTCCCCACATATCCCCCTGGTTCAGTGGTTATTAAATCATGATAGTGGCCTGGCTGTTGAGTTACTCCTGAAACTCCGGGCATGTAATCAAGAAGAAACATGCCTTCAGCATCCAGAACATAAACAGAGTTGTCATAAGAGCCGGCAATAACCTCTGGTTTTCCATCATTATCTATATCAAGTACTAAGGGGGTTGCAACAACCCAAAAGTCTGTTTCATAACTCCATATTTTGCTGCCCTTGCATGACAAGCAATATATATTATCATCACATGACCCAAAGATTATCTCAAGCTTTTTGTCATTGTTAATATCTGCCAAACATGCTTTTGAGCATATTCTTCCTTCGGTTTCATAGAGCCATTCAAGTTTGCCATTCTCATTCAAGGCATAAATATTGTTATCAGCAGATCCAATAACAATATAATTCTTTTTATTGGCATAAATATCCCCTATTGCTGGTTTTGCTGTTATTTTGCCATTTGTCTTGAATTGCCATAACAACTTTCCTTTTGTATTTAAGGAATAAATTTTGCCGTTATTAGAGCCAAATATTATCTGAGTTTTTTTGCCTTTCAAGATAGCTGGGCTTGATTCAATTCCTGATTCTGCCTTAAATTTCCATAGAAGTTTCCCTTTTGAATTTAGAGCATAAAGGTTTTTATCATTAGAGCCAAATATAATCATGTTATCCTGTACAAGTGCAGATGACCTTATTTCTCCATCTGTCTTGAATTTCCACAATAATTTTCCTGATGAGTTTAATGCATAAAATTTTCCAAGATCACATCCAAAAAGAACTTCTTTCTTGCCATCTTTGTTTATATCAGCAAGTGTTGGTGAGGCATAAATGCTTTTTGCAGTTTCCTCATCAAGAAACATCTGCTGGATTTCATCAATCTTTTCCTGGATTGAATAGAACCATTTTATTTTGGCATCATCACCAAGCATATACACTTTTCCATCCTGTGTGCCAAATGCAATCCCTACCTGCCCCTTGGTTATCTCTGCAGCTATTGGGCTTGATGATATAGAAGAAGAAATGTCAAACACCCACTTTTTTTCTATTTTCCCAAGTTTTTTTCCACTAAGCTTTTTTAGTGTATTTGAAATAACACCCATTTTTTATTATTGTTTTGATTTTCACTATAAAAACCTTTTGATTTTAAGATTTTCCCTTGTATCTTCCCCTTGCCTCCACTTTTTCAAGCCTTTTTATTATTGTGTTATAATCAGGGTTTTTTGTTTTATATCCTGATAAGACTGCTTTGAAGGCATTTTCAAAGATTTTATAATGCTTTGACTCAAGGGCCTGCCTTAATAAATGTAAATCAACAGCTTTATCCTCTATTTTATCTGAGAAAAAACTTAAACCAAAATCAATGAAATAAATCTCCTTGTTTAATATCATGTTTGAGGTTGTTAAATCGCCGTGGATTATGTTGTTATTATGCAGAATTGCAATTTTCTTTCCTAATTCTTTGCATAGCTTTGCACAATTGTTCTTGTTTAAAACATCCCTTAGTTTCTTTCCTTTAAGAAACTCCATTTTTATTAGCATCTTTTTGTCATCTGAAAGAACTAGTTTTGGTATTGGAAAATCAATTGCATGAAGTTTTTCAAGAACTTTTGTTTCCCTTCTTGTCCTGAATTTTCTTAGTTTTTTATCTATCTGCTTTAACCTGTAGCCTTTTTTTATTCTGTCTTTTATAACAATATCTTTATTCAGATAGATTACTGCCTCTGCTCCATCTCCTATTTTTTTCATATCAAGATAGAAAATATCAACATATTTAATCCTTTTGGAAAACTTTTTAAAAACAGGCCTTTTCCTCTTGTTTACAGCCCCGTAGTGTAGTGGCCAATCATACAAGGCCCTGGACCTTGTGACCACGGTTCGAATCCGTGCGGGGC
>JAFCBX010000034.1 GCA_017610505.1 Methanosarcinales archaeon
TGTTTACATCGGGATGTATTCAAAACCCTTTTATAAAGCCAACAACACAGGATGACTTCAGAACAGGAAAGCAGGGAATCTTAATGGAATTTTTAACCAATGCCCCTCCAAGCGAGACATATGAGGATTACCCATTCCAGATAGGAGTTATTTTAAAGAATGTTGGAGCATATGATACAAGAAATGGCTTTATTTCTTTCACAATTGAAGAGGATTATATGGAACTAATGAACCAGAATGATGGGCTTATCAGATTTAATCTAAAGGGCAAGTCTGTTTCTCTTCCAACTGGAGATCAGCTAGTAAAAATAATAAAGGCAAAAACAAAAAAAATAGATGAACAGAGTGAGAAACATGAGTCAACAATATTAGCAAATGTATGCTATCAGTATCAGACAAAAAAAGACATTACAACCTGCATAGACACAGATATCCATAACCTAAAAAAGATGCAAAAAGTATGCATTGTTAAGGATATAACCCTCACCCCCCAAGGGGCCCCTGTTTCAATAACAAAGATAGAAAGCGAGATGCTTCCAGCAGAGGATGATAATCTAATAAAGCCAGCATTTAAAATCCACATCAGGAATGTTGGCAATGGGGAGGTTATTGACAAAGGAAAGATATCTGATGTATGCTCTTCAGACCCATTGGGGTATAAGGAGTTAAATATAGTAGATATAAAGGTTATGCTTTCCAATGAAGCGCTTGAATGCAAGCCAGTACCATTAAAGCTGAAATATGAAGGCGATGTAGTAAGGTGTATTCTTGAGAAAGGCATACCAAAAGAGAGGGCAACCTATACTACCCCCTTGACAATTAAATTAAATTATGGCTATACATACTCCATATCAAAGAAAGTCGTAATAAAAAAATAGTTTTAATAGAAAGTTTTAAATACAAATCAAGGGATTATACAATAAAATGAGAAAGATTATATTAACGGTTCTTATATTGATTTTATTCTTTGGTTTTGGATGTGATCAAAAAACAGAAGAACCTAGTGTTGATTACAGAAAAGGAACTCAGGGAATTGTTATGAATTTCATGACAGATATGCCTCCAGCTACAATGTATGACAACATGCCAATTGACCTTGTTGTAGAAATAAAAAACAAAGGGGCTTATCCACAGCCGAATCCTATTACAGGTTGGGCAATTAATGTAATCAGCCCAACTACAAAAGGAATTGGAACACTATACCTAAGTGGTTTTGACAATACCCTTATAGTGGGTATGCCAAAGAGGATAGATATCCCCCAACTTGAAGGACAAAGCCCTTATAATCCTGAGGGGGGCTATGATGTGGTTTCATTTAAAGGCAATATACTAAACTTTGACAGCAGGAATATTGATAATTATAATGCAAATTTTCTTGTTACCTCATGCTATAAATATGAAACAATATCATCTCAGACAGTTTGTGTTGATCCAGAACCTTATTCAACAAAGGAAAAAACAAAAGTTTGCACCATCCCCACTAGTTATTCTTTATCAGGCGGACAGGGAGCTCCTGTTGCTGTAACAAAAATAGAAGAAACTGTGCTTTCAAACAAAATACAATTCAAAATATATTTAAAAAATGTTGGGGACGGCAAGGTTATTGACAAAAACAGACTTAATATTGACTGCCCATATTCATTGGATTATACAAATCTTAATAAAGTTTATGTGAGTGGCAGAGTATCTGGCTATAGCCTTAGCTGCAGGCCAAATAATCCAATTATCTTAATAAACGGAGTTGGAACTGTTATATGCACTATTCCAAAACCAGCAATGAGCAAATCAGCATATACTACTCCATTACAGGTTAAGTTAGAATACGGCTATTCATCATCAATACAAAAGGGTGTTGAAATATTAAATACACCTTAATTAACAGAAAAATTTATATAATCAAATAAAGTATAAAACCCTGGAGGCTTGAAAAATGAAAAATTATGCTAATGTAATATTAATATGCGTACTATTGGTTTTTGCATTTGGATGCGGTCCGGAAACTCCAATTTCTAAGGAAAGCCCTTTTATTGGCGGAACAACAGGACTTTTGATAAGCTATGACAAGGATGCACCTCCTGCAGAAGTCTATGATGGAGGAGATTTTGATTTTGAGGTTGTTGTCAAGCTAAAGAATGAAGGAGAATATCCTGTAAGCAAGGACAAGGTTGAGGTAAGTCTTAGTGGAATTGACCCAAGTGAATTTGGATTATCTGATTCTGATTTTGTTAAGCACCCTGACGAAGATTTACAAGGGACTTACAAAGATTCTGAGGGAAACGAGATAGAAGGAACAACAACCTATATCATATTCTCTAAGTTAAATCATCATGAAAGATTAATTGGAAACACCCCCTACACAATAAGGGCAGATGTCTGTTATAATTATGCAACAAATGTTAATTCAATGCTCTGTATAAAAAAGGGTCAAACAGACAAAGAGGGGGATATCTGCAAGATTTATGAGAAGAAAGCTGTTTTTAACTCAGGCGGCCCAGTACAGGTTACAAGCTTTGAGGAAATGCCCAAGGGCAAAAACAAGTTCAACTTTCAGTTTAAGATAGAGCCCAAGGGGAATGGAGGGATATATAAAAAAGATTCTAACTGCGAGTATACAAGGGCAAATGAAAATAAGGTTTTTGTTAGTGTTAATACTGGAATGGAGGGCTTAAGCTGTACAGGACTTGATGGGACTACAAGCGGCTATGTGACCTTATATGGCGGAGAACGTATGATAACCTGCACTCAGGAAACAGAAACCGGAGTAGACTTTGAGAAGCCAGTCAATATAAAATTAGAATATGACTATAAAGAAGGTATATCAACACAGGTTTTGGTAAAACATTCACCTTAATTTTCTTTTTTTATTCCTGCTAATGTAATCTGGCTTAGAAGCGCCTCTAGCTGCAGGAACTCGTCAGAGCCCTCAACCATCCTGAACTCTATCTCACCGCATTTGTCTATTAAGAACATCTTTTTCCTTGGCTCAATATCAAGGTTTAATATCTCTCTCTGAATTTGTTTTATTATGTCTAATCCAGACAATCCATATTCAAGCATAACATCCAATAATTTATTTCTTGCATCCTTAAACCTATTTTTTAAAGCTATTTCAAGAACTTCCTTGATCTCCTTAGGTCTTGCAACAGAGGCCATTGAATAGATAAGTTCCTCAGTTATCTCATTTGAGAGGGCTGCACAGCTTTGCAGTATGTTTTCCATCCTCCTGCAGTCCCCGTTGCTGATTTCATATAATGCTTCTTTTGCTTTCTCATTTATTTTCAATGATTCTGATTTTACAATGCCCTCAATAATTTCTATAATATCTTTTTTAGTTAAAAACTTAAACCTGAATATAGCACACCTTGATTGTATTGGCTCTATAATTTTGCTGCTGTAGTTGCAGCTGAGAATAAAGCGGCATGTTCTTGTATAATTCTCCATTGTCCTTCTTAAGGCCTGCTGTGCTTCTTTTGTCAGGGCATCTGACTCATCAAGGTAAATTATCTTAAATGGAACATTGCCAATAGCTCTTGTCCTAGCAAAATCCTTTACCTTGTTTCTTACAACATCAATTCCTCTTTCATCTGAGGCATTTAATTCAAGAATATTCTCGTGCCAGCTGTCACCAAACAGTTTTTTTGATATTACCAGAGCCAGGCTTGTTTTGCCTGTCCCTGCTGGTCCGGAAAACAATAGATGGGGCATATTTTTTTGCTTAACAAACGCCCTTGCCCTTTTGACTATTTCCTTTTGGCCTTTTACATCAGAGAATTCCTTTGGCCTGTATTTTTCAGTCCAGATTGTGTTTTCCATAAAGGAAGATAAATAAGCTTTATTTAAATATTTATCCCAAAAAAAAGAATTAAATTATATCTTCTTCTGCTATGACAATAAAATCTCCCATAGCTATTACTGCACTAAAGGGTATTAGTATCTCGCCTTCTTTGTTTTTTTCAAGCTCTAGCTTTTCTGTGTATGTTGTTGGATTGCCTAAAACAATGTTTATAAGCTCTCCAGACCTTGTCTCAAATATGATATCACCAACCTCACCAAAGCGCTTGCCTGTTTTGCTTACAACTGTTTTGCCTATTAATTGTTTTGAGAACTTTTTATCTTCTTCAGCCATTATATCCCACCCTTTACATAATTTTTATTATAATCTTTAATGGTACTTAAAATAGAGTAATCATATTTAAATCTTTTGGAAATAAAATCTTGGTATTAAGAAAAAAATCAAAAAACTTTTAATACTAGCTATGATTTATCCTGATTAAAATGGATATTACAACAAAATTAAAACTTATAAAGCAGGTTGGAGAGGAGATTCTTACAGAAGAAGAGCTAAAAATATTATTGGAAACAAAAGAGCATCCAATTGCTTATGATGGCTTTGAGCCATCTGGGAATATTCATATAGCGCAGGGCATTATGAGAGCTGTTAATGTCAATAAAATGATTAAAGCTGGCATTAAATTCAAGATGTATGCTGCAGACTGGCATGGCTGGGCAAATAATAAGCTTGGCGGAGATTTAAAGAAAATACAAACCTGTGGTGATTATCTCATTGAGGTATGGAAAACATGTGGCATGGATGTTAATAAGGTTGAGTTTATTAGGGCATCAGAGGTTGTTAACAGCATGGAATACTGGAAAAAGGTAATGCTAGTTGCAAGAAACACAACAGTAAAAAGAATAACAAGATGCGGCCAGATAATGGGAAGAAATGATTCAGAAATTCAGCAGGCATCACAGATATTATACCCTTGTATGCAATGCGCTGATATATTTGAGCTTAAGGCAGATATAACACAGCTTGGTATGGACCAGAGAAAGGTTAATGTTCTTGCAAGGGAAATTGGCCCAAAATTAGGATGGTGGAAGCCTGTTGTTGTAAGCCATCACATGTTAATGGGATTAGGAAAGCCTGTAAGCAATAATGCCCATATTGAACGTGCAATTGACTTAAAAATGTCAAAATCAAAACCAGACACAGCTATTTTTATGACAGATTCAGAAGAGGAAATAAAAAGAAAAGTCAACAAGGCATATTGCCCTGAGAAGATAATTGATGAAAATCCCTTGATGGAATATGCAAAATACATAATCTTTGAGAAGTTTGATTCAATGAAGATTGAAAGGCCTGAAAAGTTTGGAGGCAACTTAGAACTTAATAACTATGATGAGCTTGTTAAGGTTTTCAAAACAGGAAATCTACATCCAATGGACTTAAAGCCAGCTGTTGCCCATTACATAAACAAACTTGTTGAGCCAGTGAGAAAACATTTTGAAAAAGACAAAAAAGCAAAAGAACTTCTTGAAAAAGTCAAGAGCTTTAAAATTACAAGATAAGAATTGATTTGATTAAACATTAGGGGTGATAGAGGAATTAATATGACAGAATCCACTGCATTTATTATAAACAGAAGGGCATCAGGGCTAAAGAAAGAAGAAAACTGGGAAAAAACTAAGATATTTCTAAAGAAAAATTTTAACCAATTAACAAATATAACATATTATGTTGAAAAGAAACCGGAAAACATTATCAAATTAAATAATACAATATATTACAAGGATATCAATGATATTAATTTTAAGAGCCATAAAAACTTCATTATTCTAGGCGGAGATGGAACTATCCAGGTCACATTACAGGGATTTAAGAAATTAGAATCACTTGAAGAAAAAATTCTTGGCATTATTCCATATGGTGCAGGGGATGATATTTCAAATGAACTTAACATATCTAATAAGGAGATAGCAGCAAACTGCATTAACAATGCACTGAGTGGCAATAATAACTATATTAAAAGAGTGGACATTGGAAAAGCAATTTTATTAAAGGATAATACGAAAAAAAAACTTTACTTTCTTGGTGATGTTGGAATTGGCATAGATGGTGATATCATCAAGAGGCTTGAGCATGAACTAAAGCCAGTTAAGAACATTGTATCTTACTTTAGGGGCGAGAACAGTAAATTCATGCAGAATATTGGAAAGATTATTTATAATATAAGTACTCTCTATTCCTTAGTTACATACAAACCAAGAAATTATTTAGTTAAGATTAATGGTAATAGCACAACCTATAAAGGGGTTTTTTCTTTTAATGTTTCAAACGTTAAGACATGTGGTGGTGGAATTAAGATATGCCCTGATGCAGAGATAGACAATGGTTATTTTGATGTGTGCATTATAGAGGAGATATCCAAGTTATATGGTATTTCTTTGCTTTTAAAAGCAAACAAGGGCCAGCATATAGGAAAACAAGGAGTTGAATACTATAACAAAAAACACAGGATAAAAATAGTCAGTGTTGAAAGCCTGGACAACAGATTATTTGATCTGCACTTAAGCGGAGAATACGAGAATGCAGAAAAAATTGTATTTAATATTATTCCAAAGGCACTTAACATTATTTACAATCCTTGTTAATTTTATGTTAATACTGAATTTTATAACTTTTAGGGATTTTAGTTTAACCATACAAAAAACTTATAAACAAGCATAAAAACCCTATTATTACAGCGGGGTGGGGCAGTCAGGAGTGCCCGATGGGCCCATAACCCATAGGTCAAAGGTTCAAATCCTTTCCCCGCTATTTCTAAAACACAAATTTAATAAACAAATAAATTTTTTAGTTAAATATGTACATTTCAAAACTCTTTGATTTAACTTTGTTTGAGACAAAATACAAACAGCAGGTAATTGAGCTAGTTGCCTATTCTTTTATAGCTTTTTTTATTCCATTTTTTGTTGGCCACCCTCAGCTATTAGTCGGAACAGCTGTTAATATGGCTTTAATACTTTCAAGTGTTTACCTGAAAAGAAATTTTTTATTACCAGTTATTTTCATGCCAAGTATTGCAGTCCTGTCAAGAGGGCTGATTTTTGGGCCATTCACAATCTTCTTGGTTTATTTCATTCCTTTTATATGGATTGGAAACTCAATACTTGCTCTTTTCTTTAAAGGCCTTTACTTAAAAAACAAAACAAATTATTTTGTAACTTTGTTGTCTGGCAGCTTTGCAAAAGCATTCTTTTTATTTATGATAGCCCTGCTTCTTTTCAAGTTAAATCTCATACCAGAAATATTCCTAAAAACAATGGGAATTCTGCAGTTCACAACAGCAATCCTTGGCGGTATAGTTGCATTTGCAGTAATCAAATCAAGAGAAAGAATAAATATTACTAAACAATCAAACTAGTCATGAAACTTGTGCTCAATCATTCTTTCAACCTTGCCCAAGGCCATGTGTAATGCTTTTGCAAGATCCCACTCAACTGCCTTTGAATCAAAGCTTTTTGTTGGAGCAACAACCTTTACATTTATTTCATACTGCTTTCTTTTGCCTGTGATATTGTAAGTCTTTACATGTATTACAAGAGAAGTTATGTTCTTGATAGCTCTCTGAATCTTATTGTAATACTCTTTGGCCAGCCTGTTAACAGTCTCTACTTCATTGTCATTCAACTCTTTTATTCCGATTATTTTTATTTGTTCCATAGGTATTAATATGAATTAAGCCTTTATATATTTTGTTAATAACTTTTTTTCTTATATTTTTTACTATTGGCATTCTTTTCTCTATTCCATGTAAACTATCATCAAGAATGAAATCTCCTAACTCCTTGTCTGTTTTATACTCTGAATAAATCATTTGGGCAGGATATCCAAAAAGCCCGCCAAGATAAGGGGCAGTTCCTACCACAAGTGCGACAGATCTTTTCCCAAAAATTGATTTAAAATTGATTTAATTTTTTCCTTAAAAGATATTCTCTCTCCATTTTTTTCTCTTTTAAAAGAGTCATAAACCATCCTCCCAATGGTCCAGCCTGTTCTCTGTATTGGTCCAAGAAAAATTAGTAAAGAAGCTAAATCCCCCGGACTAATAGCCCCAGCACTGTAATATTTATAAAGAATATATGTCGGCCCCCAACCAACAACATTAAGAACAGCAGTATGTACAAAAAAATCAACTA
>JAFCBX010000121.1 GCA_017610505.1 Methanosarcinales archaeon
CATTAAAAAGAAAGCAGATTTATGTTTTAAGAGGACCAAGGCAGATAGGAAAAACAACAACAGTCATGCTGAATATTCAGAGGTTAATCAAAGAGGGGATAAACCCAAAATCAATATTTTATTATAGCTGTGATCTTATAAAATCACAAGAAGCACTCTTAAGATTAATCACAGATTATCTGGATTTTTCTGCTAGTTATGATTTAAATAAGAAATACATATTTTTAGATGAAGTTACAACAGTGACAGATCGGGCAGATGTTGTAAAACATTTAAAAAATATAGGAAAGCTGGAAGATTGCTCGATAGTAATTACAGGCTCAAACTCAATAGACCTAAAAAAAGGCTCGGACAGGCTTCCTGGAAGGGGCATTGAGGGAAATGAGCATTTTATTATGCCTTTGTTATTTTCAGATTATTTAACTCTTTTTGGATTAAAGAAAAAGAGCATTGATTTAAGGAAATTTGAGAAGAAACAGCTGACTAATCTCTTTCTTGGTTTTGAGGAGAAGCAAAGATTATTCAGGAAGTATATCCTTAGCGGCGGCTTGTTAAAAATAATAAACAGGTTTGAAGAAATAAAAAGTATAGATAGTTTATCATATGAAACATACATAAGGTGGATTGAGGGAGATATTGCAAAAATAAAGAAAAATCCAGCCACTGCCAAACAAATTTGCCAGGGCATCCTCTTAAAGATGAGTTCACAGCTTACATTGCATTCTTTTGCAAAAGAGATGGAGATACCAGCCCATTCTACCGTATCTGATTATCTGGGATTATTGGAAGAATTATTTTTAATAAAGACCCTTAATTTTAAAGACTTAAGTAAGGATATTTATATCTACAGAAAACCAAGAAAGGTGTATTTCAGGGATCCGTTTTATGTTGCATTAGTAAATTACTGGATTGGCAAAGAAACAAAAATAAACTCACCAGAAACAGAATCAAAAATTGTTGAAGGAATTGTGTTTGAGCACTTATGCCGCTCATTCAAAGGTGTAAGTTATTATTCTGATAAAAAGGGAGAAATAGATTTTATAGTAAAGATAGGAAACAAGAATTTTCCAATTGAGGTTAAATGGAAAGAAAAGGTCTCTGATTCTGAAATTTACAGGTTAAATAAGTTTAAGAGGGGGTTAATTATCTCAAAGAAGACATTTAAAGTAATAAATAATAATTATGCAATTATTCCTGCAGCATTATTTTGCGGGTGTTCTTTGGAAAGATAATGGAATCTTCTTTTCCTAATTGTTTTTTAAATCACGTCAAAGTCCCTGTATATGACCCTTCTGATGTTATCATTGCTTACTACTATCCTTATGTAATGCCTACTTTTTTCTATATCTGAAAAGCTTATCATATTCCTTATGATCCATAAATTCCAATAAGATTGAGACAATTTCCAGTTCATTTCCTACAATAGTATAAACCATTCTCCAGTAATCAGGTAAATTAACCTTCCAAAGATTTGTCACACCATACTTACCGATATATTCCTTTGGCATTCGATCTTTTGGAACCTGTATGCCCCTATGAGGATTAATTAACAAGTAGTCCTTTTCTCTTTCAATAGCTTTAAGTAATTGTTTATGAAACTTGCTGTCTTTTTCCTTAATTACTTCCCTTAGCTCCTTAAGTTGCTTCTCAAAAATAGGCGAATATTTTACTCTGATTCTTTTTTTAGTTTTCATCTTAATTAGCTAGCATCCACACTTTTTTCCAGTAATTTTTTCATTTTAGGGCTTTCATTATGAATCCAGAGAACTCCTTTTGCACCAATCATAATCATCCCCTTGCATTCCAGATAGTCTAGTATAACATTCAGGGTCTGGCGCATTATTTGTTTTGGAAGCCTTCGCATTAATTCATTTTTAGATACAGTTAACCTGGCATTTTTTAGTGTGTTTTCTACCATTAGCATAGTATCCAATCTTGGATAATGTAGAACAGTTGTTTTTTGCATATTTACCACCTATATAAGTTTATTAGTGATAAATATATATAGATATAAACTTATATTTAAATGTTTCGTTCTCTTAATAAGATTACTCTTGCAGAAAAGAGATCTTATTTCATAGATAAAGTGTTAATGATTTGTAAACTTTTTGTTTATGATTCGTAAACTTTACGGAAATGCAATATTTTAAATCAC
>JAFCBX010000122.1 GCA_017610505.1 Methanosarcinales archaeon
TGATTTATCCATCGCTCCAACATAATCAAAAACAAGAGCACATTCAGAAAGATGTTTACCTTCATTAACCCACTTAGAAATCAATTCCTTTGCTAATCGTTTTAACCTGCTTTCCCAAATCCCGGTAATTAAATGAGTAAGAAAAGGTTCGAGTTTTACTTCGTTTCCTATCAATAATTTATAAGCGATTTCCGGTTTTTGTTTGCCTAATTCCTTAAGGAAATAACGAAAATGCCAAAATTGACCTTGGCTCTCTGGGAAAGAATAATTTTTTATTATAGATAATATTTTTCTTTCCCAATCCTTATAATTTTCCTCTGAAATATGATTAATGAATTCCTGTATTTTCTTTTTTCTTTGTACTTCTAATTCTTTCCAACCTATTTTTTCCGAGTCTCTTTTCTCTGTCTTTGTAGTATCATAATACTCATAACCAACGAATACTCTAAAGATATAATATTCCTTATTAGAACTAATCAAGGATCGTAATTCTTTAATTCGAGTTAATTTTTTTGCATCAAACCTTTGAGTTAACCAGTATGCATCTTCTTCTATATCTTTAACAATCTCATTATCAGCATTAGGAATAATTGAAATGTAGTAATCAATTAAAGCATTGGTATTGTCTAATACCATATTCTCCATATCTTTATCATAACCGCCTCGATCCGGCAGTCTGGTTACTTCTTGAAGTGTTTGGATAATTTTTTGTTTCTGTTTTAAGTCTTTCGTAAGCAAGTAGAGCTTTTTAAGTAATACAATTGTCCTTTCTCTAATCTTTTTTAAATTATCATCTACTTTTAGTGCTCCAAATTGAATGGAAAAAGTCTTATAATCTTTCATTGAGTGCCCTTCAAATGAGGGATTTAGTAATTCGTTTAAAATTTCAGTAATAGGCTCAATTCTTTCAATTAATTGTTTTGTGTTCCATTTCTCAATTTTGTCCAAAACCAAAAATTGTGGGTAAAAACCGATTCTTTGTAAAGCATGTAAATTATACTGAGAAAGTCGGGATAATATTTCTAAAGATTTCTTCTTAACTTTGGGTTCTTCATCTAGTGAAAGCATAATAAGCAAGTTAAAAACCTTTTCCGGATATAAATATCTCATATCATCTAATATATCCAAGCATACATCTGCAACATCAGCATATTTATAACCTTTTAAATGACCAATTGTCATTTTAATTGGCTTTATCTTTATTGATTTTAATTTCTCTAAAACAGATTTTATAATTTTAATGATATTTAGTTCTTTTGGTGTTTTATCTCCAAACTCCTCGATATATTTATGCAAGAGTGTAAGATTTTCATGTAATTCATTATTTGATTCAGAATGAATGATATTATTTAAAAATTTAATATCAAAAACTTGTTTTCCTTGATTAATTTTTTCGACCTGATAAGAAATAAAGTCAAAGGCACGTTGTGCTTCTTTTATGTGGTTTCTCATCACACCAGCAAATTGTTTCTCCAATAAGTCGAAAGCCTGTTTATCAAAATCAGGTAGTCCTTTCTGAGGTTTATAAATTATGTCATGATTCATTTCTGACCATGCATGATACAAGACAGTAGTAAGTTGTATTTCACATTTTAAGTCTGAAAATTTAGCATATTCTGTAAGGGATAACCTGTTTTTATTAAGCTTAACTATCATATGACGTGCATTATACTTATCTTCTGAATACTTTAAGTTGTCCCTTACAATATTAAACTCTTTGTAAATATGATTTCTGAATCTTTCAATATCATTATCAAGATAAAAAATAACCCTACAGCCAGCAAGATCATCAACTTCTGTTACTGTCTTTAATTTTTGAAGTTTTTCGTTCTCAGTAATTTTTTTCTGTAATGAACTCAGCTCTTTCCCCCGACTAAAAACAGCCTGATATCGAAATTCATTATTCTCTAAAAGGATTTCTAAAAAAGAGCCTACATTTTTTGCAAAATCCTCATAGATAGATTGTTTGGTTTTATATTCATCAATAAATTTTTTAATTACATCCATTTTCATAGTCATTCCATAAGGGGTCTTATGAGGTCTTGCAATATCACTTTTCCTCTTCCCCTTCAATTTTTTTAATTTAAATGAGACAACATATCCTATTTTTTCTATAGTTTAATTTTCTTTAAAGACTCAACCATC
>JAFCBX010000035.1 GCA_017610505.1 Methanosarcinales archaeon
TGGTCTTGGAAACTCAACAATAAAAGAGCATCTTGATATTTTATTAAAAGCTGGGTTGATAAAAAAAGAGGATACAGAAAGAAAGTGGAAATATTATTCTTTATCATTTAAGGGCAAAAGGTTGATAGAGCCAAGGGAAATAAAAGTTCTTTTTGCATTCATAACAACCTTGATTGCAGCAGTTGGAATGACTTTTGTCTTTGCAAAGAATTTCCTGATGAAAGGAGCACAGACTTTTGCTGCAGAAGCTCCAAGGGCATTAAGTGTTATGGAAGCAGCAAAGGGACCTGTGGTTGAGGAAAGTGCAGAGATGGCTCAACTGGCAGAAGAGACAGTAATAACAGGAACCCAGATATCTCCTTATAATCTGTCAATAATCATGTTCATAGTGGTTTTGATTTTAATATCACTAAGTGCATTCTTTTTTGGAACACTTCTTAAAAAGCCGCAATTGATAATAACAAAAGGAGGAAATAAAAAATGAAAAAGATAATGCTCATAATAGCTATAATTGGATTATTTTTAGTTTCAGGATGCCAGAATAATATAAAAATAATATATAGGGATTCAGTTCCAGAAGAGCAATTTGAATGCAATTCAGATAATGACTGCATCCCATTGCCATCTGACTGCCATCCTATACTCTGCATAAACAAAGAGTATGAATCAGATTATGAAAAGCCAAAGGTATGTACTGAGATTTTTGCATTAGAGGCAGCATACAACCAAGAGGACTGCATTTGCGTTGAAAACAAATGTGTTAATAAGAACTTAGGAAGAAGTCCTGAAAGCCATGGAATGACTCTCGAAGAAGCAAGAATGATAGCAGAAGACAGCGAGTGCACTGAAAAAGGGGCTTTGACAGAAAATTCTTTCTATAATGAGAACACAAAAACATGGTGGATTGATTTAGACATGAAAGAAGAATTTGAGAAAGAATATTGCAATCCTGCATGCGTTATCAATGAGGAAATAAAAACCGCAGAAATAAACTGGAGATGTACAGGTGCCAAGATATAATAGGGTTATAAAGAAGAATCAACTGCTCTAACAACATCATCAATGTTGTATGGCTTATCAATTTGTTCAAATCCTGCATTTTGAACTGATTTTTTTATTTTTTCTGCAATTTCTTCATCAGCCAATACAATCACAGGTGCCTTAGCACACTTTAGCCAATAAATAACTTGATTTTTAAACACTTCAATTCTTTTTCTAAGCTTAGCTTGATCATAAAATAATCCAGTATCATAAAGAACTAAATCATATTCAATAGAATTCATTGGATCTTCTGTAGAAGTTAGGCCACCCATCATTTCATCTCCCCTAACAACATAATCAACTTCATGCCCCTCCTGCTTAAGCCTTGCAACTAAATCATTACGTATAGGGCTGAGCTTCCCCCTTTCTTTTTCCTGCGGCCCACCAAACAATATATTTGCCATATTATGAGGATTGTTATTAAGATTTTATATATATTTTGTTTTTATCTTGCCTAATTTTTAGCTTTTTACTTATCTATTTTTAGATAGTTATTCCAAAACAATTATTATGTGGTTTCTAAATATTTATAAAATCAAGGCCTAATTATGTTTATGATGTTTTATGGAAAGTCCATTAGAAGTTAAATTATCTGGCTTTAATGTTGATATTGACGGCTTAAAAGAAATAAAAGAGCTTCTTGAACAAGAAAGCTTATTAGAAGATGACAAAAAGACAGCATTATATATTCTTAATAACTTAACACCTGAAACAATGTCAGCATCAGCAGCAAGAATCTCAAGAGACCCAAGGCCAATAAATGAACTAAGAAAAGATGCAAGGGCTGATGTAAAAAAAGCAAGAGCATCAAACAAGGCAATAATCTTTGCCATGGGCCACAAGTCCATTGCAGAGCACGCATTTTTCAACTTTGATATTATGGGTGTCTCAAGAAGGGCTGTTGAAGAGCTTGAAAGGCCAAGGCTGCAGTCATATACTGAAAAATCACAGCGCTATATAACACTAGAAGGGGATTTTGTGATTCCAAAAGAAATCCAGGCATCTTTTCTTGAATCAAAATTCATAGAGCTGATTGAGCTGCAAAATAATTTTTATGACCATAACCTGCAAAAGATTACTGGCTGGCATAGTAAGCAGGATTATTCTGAATTGTTTAAAACATTAGGTTACACTGATAAAACTAAAAAACAACTAGGAACAATAGAAGGCCTTGGAAAAGAGGACACAAGGTATTCTCTTGCACAGGCAACACAAGCCCAGTTAGTGTTATCAGCATCTGCAAGAAATATTGAGGTTTTGATTACAAAATTAAGAAGCTCTGATGTTGAGGAGTTTAAAGACTTGGGTGAGAAAATATTTATAGAGGTAAATGGAATTGCACCTTCTGTAATAAAATACACAAAACCAGTTGATTATTTTGCAAAAACAAGGCCAGAACTAAGAAAACATGTTGCAGATTTAATTAAAAAATATAAATTTGAATTAATGCAATACACTGATGACAATAATGAAGCAGTTAGATTATTCACCAAACTAGAAAGAGATGACTCAATTTCTGCAGGACTGGTATTTTCATCAAGCAATATTCCTTATTATACATGCTTAACTCTATTAAATTTAATGGATACCCAGGAAAAAGAGCATCTGCTGAATCAGGCAGAAAAATACCAGGAAAAGCATGACCCAAAACTCAGGGAATATGAGCTTGGAGACAGGATTGCCCAGTTCATTATAAGTGCAAGCGGTTTTGCACAATTAAAAAGGCATAGGATGAATACACTTATTTCCCAGGATTATTTAACAGAATTAGGGCATACAACTCCTGAATCAATAATCAGGACCGGGCTAAAAAAAGAGCTTGATGAAATAGTAGAAAAATCAAATGAACTGCATAATAAATTATTAAAAGAGGGTTTTCCAAAAGAAGTTGCAGAATATGCTTTGACAAATGCCAACAAAAGAAGAGTTATTCTTGATGCAAATAACAGGCAAGTATATGCAATCTGCATGGAAAGGGAAAATCTTGCAGCTCAGTGGGACATAAGGGGGCTTGTTAATAAATATTCTAAATTAATACAAAAAGAATCTCGGCTTACAGCAAGGAGCCTGTGCGGAAAGCATGAATTTTATGAAGTTAAAAGGAGGTTATTGAATGAAAGGTAAATTAATTGTAATAGCTGGAACAGATGGAAGCGGAAAAGGAACACAGGTTAAACTCCTTGTTGAAAAAATAAAAAAAAATGGTTATGATGTTGAGATTACTGACTTTCCAAGATATGGCCATAAAAGTGCAGGCATGGTTGAGGAATACCTTAATGGAAAATTTGGTTCAGCTAAGGAAGTTGGCCCTTATAGGGCATCAATATTTTATGCATGCGACAGGTATGCAGCTTCCTTTCAAATGAGAAAATGGCTTGAAGAAGGAAAGATTATTGTTTCAAACAGGTATGTTTCTGCTAATGTTGGCCACCAGGCAGGAAAAATAAAGAATATTAAGGAAAGGAACAGATATCTTGACTGGCTTTTTAACCTTGAATTCAATATTTTTGGGATTCCAAGGCCTGACAAAAACATACTTCTTTACATGCCTCCGGAAATTGGGCAGCAGCTCGTTGACCAGAAAGATTTGAGGGAGTATATAGAAAACAACAAAATGAAAGACATACATGAGGAGGATTTAAAACATCTGAGAGATTCTGCTGATGCATATCTTTATGCAGCTGATAAATATGGGTGGGATAAGATTGACTGCGCACCAAATAATAAGCTAAGGACAATATATAATATATCACAAGAATTATGGGAGAAAGTCAAACCTTTAATTAAATAAAATTTTTGTTTAATATGAAAACCCTGATAATAACACCCTCTGCTCAAAATACAACAATTGATAAATTAGTTAGTTCAAAGTATGAAGATGTGGCTGATGATACTCATATCTGGATTCATTTAAGCGAACAAATTGATTGGGCAAATAAAGGCTGTGGTTTTATTTATAGAAATTTTAGAGGGGCAAAAAAAACATTTAGAGAATCTCTTGACCATTTGTATAGTGTAATGAATTTTTTAGGTGGTGAATGGAAATTAGAGAAATGTGAACCAAACTATATTTCTTACCTCAGGGGAAACGGAAGAGAATATATTCTCCGATATAACCCGGATGGACCAAGTATTTTTGATATGAATCATTAAGTGGCAAGTTCTGATTGCATTTAACATCACACTGTTAAGTTTTTTTTTCTATACAAAGTGTGGAAAAACCGCGTCAGCAAGAGCGCAGCGTGGTAAGGATTTACAAAGTAAATCCATAGAGTAAATTTTTTGGTGAAAATAAGAAAAATTTAAATATATCAAAATACTAATCATTAATTATGATAGAACCCCAAGATAAACCTGAAGAAAAATTGGAACAAAAACAAAATATATCCCAAAAATTAGAATATATATTTTTTACACCTTTTATGAAGTTTGGTAAGTTTATGTCTAATGAAGAAAATAAATCAAATGAGGAAATTAGAAAAGGAACTTATATACTCTCTAATTTATATAAAAATGCTATTGAGAGTTATTTTAAAACAGAAGAAGAATATGGATCAAGCCCTAGTCCTATCAAACTTGCAGAAATTGTTGCTAAAGGCACGTGTATGGGGGGCATAGGTGCTTTAGTGATGGTAGAGCATGGCATTAGACAGATATACAAATAATTCTTTATTGTTATGTTAGAGAGCCCAAGAATTTATTTCTTTGTTGTTTTGGCTTTTGTTTTGGTCTTAGTTGAGCTTTTTTTGGCCTTTCCTGTTTTCTTGGCCTTTGCTTTCTTAGCAGAACTTTTCTTAACAGCTGTTTTCTTTGGCTTGGCCTCAGCCTTTTTAACCGCTTTTTTTGGTTTTGCAGCAGGTTTTTCTTTTGGTATTTCCTTTTTAATTTCTGGTTTTTCCTGTTTTTTAGTTTCTTTTTTAACTTCAGGCCTTTCCTCTGTCTTGGTCTCTTCACTCTTTGCTTTCTTTTTCCTTTTTACTATTTTCTTTACTTCAATGCCTTCTTTCTTAAGCTCTTTAAGAACCTCATCATGAGCAAGGCCTTTCTTAACCTTCAAAACCTTATCAAGTGGTTCAAGATGCTTTATATTGCACTTTCTCCTTCTTGTCTGGCCGTCTATAAGAACATAATTATCATCAATTACCTCAACAACAAGGCATTTCAGTCCAGCATCTCTTCCAGCTATCTTAACACATAATCTTCCTATTTCAAACATTTTTACCTGGTTTACTTATTTTTTCTTTGAGCTTTGCCCTCATGCACTTAGAGCATAAAAACCCGCCATATGGCCTAGAAGGCCTTTTCTTTGTCTTGGCCATGTTTTGCATCTTATAAGGCCTCTCCCTTGGAACACCTTTTAATACAGCTCCGCATACAGCACATGTTGCCTTAGAGGGCTTTCTTTTCTTATGATGCACTACAACCTTGCTTCCAGGGAGTTTTGTGTAAACTCTCCTCAATGATCTTGATTTATATCTGCCTGCTGGCATTTTCTTAACCTCAATAAGGGGGTAAAACAGCTTATTTAAAAAGCTTTTGGAGAACTATTTACTCAATCTCATTTATCTCTCTTAATTTAGAACTGTTTAAGCTACAATGAGATTCCCCAGTGGATTTTTTGTTAATTAAAATTCCTTTTTGAAATAAATCATGAATTGCTTCTTCAACAACCTTTTTACCTCTTAAATATTTGGGAACACAATTTTTTAAGTGAATTGTTTCTGTGTGTGCCCCCCCATACTTTCTTTTGTTTTTTAACATCCTTATGATTTTTTTCTGGATGTTTCTCATTTCTCTAATATCTATTCTTGCCATAAACATCACAAAACAGGCACATATTTATAAAAGTTTGTTGCATTTTTGTAATACATATATTACAAAATAGAAACATTTAAATATTAGCCGTGTTTCATAACAGTTGTGATTAAAATGAGTTTTCAGGATGAACCAACACTATTCAGGGAGTTATTAGGTGATACTCCTAAAATAAGAGTTTTGGAATACTTACTAGAAGGACGTGAGTTAGACCATTCTATAGGTGATATTGCAGAAGGCGCCGGGATAAACAGGGTTACTTTGTTTAGAATGTGGAATGAAATAAAAAAATCCAAAATAATAGTACATACAAGAAACATAGGAAATGCTAAATTATACAAGCTTAATATGGATAATCCTTATGTAAATATTTTAGTTGATTTATTTGATAAAATAATAAATGTTGATTTTCAGGAACATAAAATCAAAAAAAAGGTTATTGCATAGTCTACCTACTTATCCTTTTATGCTGTAAGTATATTTCTAAGAACTCTTTTGGTGAAAATATCCTTATATTTCCATAACTTATTAAGGCTCTTAGATGCATATCTCCGGATATAATAAAATCTGCCTCTGCTGTTTCTGCACACTCTAAAATTTTATTGTCAGAAGGATCTTCTTTTATCACATCCAACTTAGTATGTGGTTTAACAATTTTTGAGAATTTCCTGAAGTTTTCTATAATAAAATTAATTTTATCCTGAGATAACTTACTTTTTATTTTCTCTCTCTTAAATACTCCTTTTATTTCCTTTATGATTTCCTCACTTGTATAATTCTCTATTTCTTCAACAAGCAGAAGCTCAAATATCTTTGCTGGACTGCTTTCTTTCGATAATGGTGCAGATATAATTATGTTTGTGTCAATTACTACCCTAGGCTTTTCTGTGTGCCATAATTTCATTATTTATTTCCTCTGTACTTAATTTTCCTTTGATACTATCCCTAATATTTCTGAATTCTGTTAATAGTTTTTTCTTATCCATTTTCTTCATTAAGATTGTGTCCTTGTTTAGAGAGACAACTGTAAATATTGTATTTTCTTCTGCTTTTATATAGTCTCTTATGTCTTTTGGTATAATAACCTGCCCCCTTGTAGACATTTTAGTTGTTTCAATTATTTGTTGCATTTTTAATCACAATAGAAGGTATATTAGAACTTATATATAAACTTTTCTTATTTATAAGTATTTCTTATTTATTTTTTATAAAAGAGTTTAATAAATGATGATTATGTGTTCTTAAAATAAGAACACCTTTATATATACAACTGTTCCTAGAATCCGAACACTGTTTCCATGAGAAATCAGGCCACATTCAGAACCTTTCTTATTGTCATGCTGAATATCATTGAGAAGATTATATATGTCCATATCCATCCAAGGCCAAACAATGGTTTTATTGGCTCATTCATTATTTTAATTGATTTCAAACTGCTTCCATCATTTACCCTTTCTTCAGGAAGGGCATATTTTCTCTCCCCAGTTATAATCAAATCCTTTTCATATGCCCTGGCATCATCATCAAATGAATAAACTAATGTATAAATCCCTTCCGGCCCTTTTAATTTCCAGTTTGCCATTCCAACCCATTTTTCACCAAGAAATTTTTTTGTTTTGTTTTGTTCCACAGTCTGTGTTGCGCCATTAATAATTTCAAGCTGGTCTTCAGGAATTATAGAAACAAGGCTAATATTCCTCCCTAAACCTTCCATGTCAAAGGTTAACCTTACATCAAACTCCTGGTCAGGCATTATTTTACATCAAACTCCTGGTCAGGCATTATCGGATAAAAGGCCATATTAGCATTAAGCCAGCCAAAGATAATTATTATTGGGATAAATGTGAATATCATTGGCTTAAAAGAATGCTTCATGAATTCCATGTTTTTTTCCATGACTTTCTTCTGGATTTCCATGACTTTTTTTGGATCATTTTTATGCTTCTTCATCTCATCCTGATGATCCTTCATATCCTTCTTAAGGCCTTTCATAACCTCCTGATTAGTTACAAGCTTATGAATAAGGGTTATCAATAATGTTAAGATAAAAGAAATTATAGCAATACCTAATAAAGGATTTAATTTAAGAAGAGGTGAAAGTATTGGATCAACTATTGCTTCAAACATTTTATACGCCACC
>JAFCBX010000036.1 GCA_017610505.1 Methanosarcinales archaeon
GCCTCATATATCATCTTCTCATAAGCCCGAAAAACAGAATAAAAAACCCATATGAATGCATCAATACTAAATATGAGGCATATAAGATAAATCCCTGCTTTTAACTCTTGAGAAACATTCATTAAGTTGATTGCTGTAATCATTAACAAAGAAGAAACTAAGCATAAACATAATTTAATAAATAACAAATTACCTAAATATTTGCCTGTTTTTGATTTATTCCTTGAAATATCCCTTGTTGTTAAATTTGTTAACCCCGGATTTGATAGGATAAAAAATAAGCTTCCAAAAGCAAAAACAAAGGCATATTTTCCAAGACCTGCTGCACCTAAGTATCTGGCAATAAATATAATTTGAATTAAAAACAAAAATTTGCTTATTATCCCTGATACAAATAAGTACCCTGTATTTTTAAATATTTTTTTAAACATTTTTATGCAAAAATGTACACCACCCAAAGTAGAATTCTCCTTTTCTGTTGCAGTTAGTCATCTTATTCCTGTTTTTCCTTTGTCTTAAATGTATCATTACTAAAAAATGTAAGAGGAATATCCCTCATTTAATTAAAAGAAATTTAAAAAATTGATTACTATTCCCCTAATAATAAATAAGAGTTTTTGATTTCATCTTCTGCTAAAGCACGAGTATAGACTCTAACACTTTTTATCAAACCCTCAAAATATTCCTCTTCCCACCTTTCATTTATTCCAATCAATAAATCATTGTCATTAACCTGAATGCCCTCTTCCCAATAGTTATTGTGTTCTATAGGGTATTCCTCTCGTTTGCCATTAATATACATTTTCATCATACTTCCATTGTAAGTTAGTGTGATTAAATACCAAATATTATCTTCTAATTTTGTGTTACTTAAAAGTATATGGTTTGGGAGATTTTCACCTTCATGAAGGTGAAAAAGTACAGAATTATTAAAAATTGCAACATATAAATCTGGATTATCCCCTTTCCCTATCAGTGTTTGAATTTTACTTGCGTTATATGTATAAATTAATGCTTCGATTGTAATATCACTAGCGATATCTAAACTATTACTATCAAGAACTTTAATATGATCCCCATTTTCTATTTTTGTGGCTTTCCCAAATTTTGTATCTATAAATTCTACATTTCCTTCTAAGAACCCCTTGTTTCCGTATTTTGAACTATCTGTTACATAAGTTGAATCATCTTTTATTGAAAGGGCATTCTCCAAGTTTAAGTCCAACACTAAAGAATCATCTTCTTTTATATCATTGGGTTTTTCCATAAAGAAATTATAAAAAACAAAAAAACCTGCTCCAAGAATGATAATTGTAATTAATATCGCAATTAGAATTTTTGAGTTTTTTCCAGATGCATTTCTTTCTTTTTTATCTAATTTCTCATACTTCTCATTAATTTCTTCTTTTTTTACACTTAATTGTTCCCTTCTTTGTTCTGTTTCTTCCTTGATGTTCCCTATTCCTTCACCTTCTTCTCTTTTCCCATATTCTTTCCTTAGAGAATTAGATTCAATAGCAGCTTTAATAGCATTATTAATTAAATCTTGCGGATAACCTTCTTTCAGTAATGCTTCTCTAATCTTGTTTTCACCAAAACTATCTAGATTGTTCTTTATGTAATCAATTAATTTTTGGCTAACCATATAACCACCCCTTTTGGTTTATTTAAAACAACTAACTATTTATATTTTTCCATTATTATTTTAGGATCTGTTATCCCGAAACTACTACACAACTTGAAACTACTACACAAACTTCAGTTCCTCCTATATTTCTTTAGGAGTCTTATAGCCTAAGCTCATATGTAATCTTTCTTCATTATAGTGTTTCATGAAGTCTTGAATATTGTCAAATGACCCCCTTGCATATTCAGTCTTATATGTTAAGAAAAATCGTTCTACCTTCCCATTGGTCTGTGGTCTATTGACTCTTGCTAGATAATGTTTTATTCCTAAAACATCCAATGCTATTCTGAACTGAGTATTAGATTGAAGTATGCTCCCTTTATTAGCATAATATTGAGAACCATGATCTGTCATCACACTTTTTGGCTTACCATAGCCAGCTATACCCACTCTTAGCAGGGCTATAGTATTATCTGCTGAAGCTCTCTTAAATATTCCAAAGCTCGTTATTAAGCGTGTTCTGTCGTCTATATAAACACTTAATTGTTTTCCTGTAAATGGGTCATAGCTCCAGTCTGTATGCCCCATATCGTTTGGATTGGGCAATTCATAACGAACCCATTTTCTAGATTTTTGTTTCTTTACGTTTGGTTCTACAAGATTATTTCTTATCATGAGCTTTTCTATCTGTCTATGAGAAATTCTAAAGCCTTTCTTCTTTAGAATTTCTTCTATATGGCATGCTCCGTAACCAAATCGCTTTCTTAGGTCAAGAATAATTATTTCTGCATTCTTATTGAGTTGAGTTTCAGGTCGACCAGTTTTATTGTCTTTTAAATCATCCAACCCATATTAATTGTATCTATCTAATAATTGGTAAACACACCTGCGATTTATTTTCTGGGCTAAAGTTAGTTTAGAAGCAGGAATTCCTTGCTTATATTGTTTAACTATCCACACTCTTTTCTTGAAACTTAGTTTATATATATAATCACCTAAAGGGATTATATGCGTGTAGTTAAAACGTGATAGCACAATTATTATTTTAGGAAGTTATAAGTCTTTTAAAATTTTCATCGCCTAACACAAAACAAAGATTTAAATATATTCTTTAAATTCTAAATTTTAAGATGTTTAAGGATTTGGCAGATTTTGCAGTTAAATATGCATTAAAACTAGGAGCAGATTATTCTGAGGCAAGACTAGAGTCAACAACATCAAACAGCTTTATACTGAAAAATGGAATAGCAGAGGCATCTGGATTTGACAAGATTAATGGTCTGGGAATGAGAGTTATAAAAAACAAAACCCTTGGCTTTGCATCAACAAATGATGTGAATAAAGAAAAAATAAAAAAATTAATCAAAAACACAATAAACACAACAGAAAAGGCCTCAAAATTAAGAGAAGAGGTAAATCTTTCTGAAGAAAAATCAAACAAGAATAAATATGAGGTTAAGCAAAAGATTAATTTAAATGATATTGGGCCAGATGAAAAAATAAAACTTTTGTTTGATGCAGAAAAAGAATTAATAAATACAAAAATAAAAATTCCCTCAAGATATCTTTCTTTATCAGACAGCATAACAACTGAATATCTGGTTAATTCTGATGGAACAAATATACTTGCAACTGTTCCAAAAGTCAGCTTTTTTTATTTATTAACCGTTGAACATGATGGCAAAACATCCCAGAGAATATGGCAGTATGGCCAATCAGGTGGCTTTGAGTTTGTAAAAAAATGGGACATTCCTTCAATTGTTGTTAATGAAGTCAGGGCATTGCAGAATAACCTTAAGTTTGGGATTAAGCCACCAAAACAGGCCCTTGATATTGTTGCAGCTCCCCAGGTAGTTGGAATAATGGTCCATGAAAGCGGTGGCCATCCATATGAGGCAGACAGGATTATAGGGCGTGAAGGAGCCCAGGCAGGAGAATCATTTGTAACAAAAGAAATGCTTGGAACAAGGATTGGAAACAAAGTTGTAAATGTTGTTGATGATCCTTTATTGGAAAACAGTTATGGTTTTTACAAGTATGACAATGAAGGGGTTAAGGCAAGAAGAAAATATCTTATTAAAGAAGGGATAATAAATGAGTTTTTGCATAACAGAAAGACAGCTTATTATATGGGATTAAAAAGCAATGGCTCTTCAAGGTCTGTGAACTATGACAGGGAAAGCATTGTAAGGATGTCAAACACATTTATGCTTCCTGGAAATCATACTGAAGAGGAATTAATAAAAGATGTAAAGCTGGGGATATACATGAAAAATTTTATGGAATGGAATATTGACGATAAAAGAATTAATCAGAAATATGTTGGTGCAGAATCATATTTAATAAAAAACGGTGAGATAAAAGAGCCTGTTATAAGGCCAGTAATTGAAATAACAACACCACAGCTTTATAGTGCAGTAGATGCTGTTGCAAAAAATATGGAATACCACGCAGGCAACTGCGGAAAGGGTGAGCCAATGCAGCCAATTCCTGTCTGGTTTGGCGGGCCATCAATAAGATTAAGGAAAATAAAGTTAGGTAATTAATATGATGCCGGAAGAAATAAACAGCCATATCTTAAATAAGCTTTTGAAAGCAGGTGCAGATGATGTCATAGTTTCTGTTTCAAAGCAGGAGAGCTCGCAGATTAAGTTTTCAAATAACCTCATAAATGCAACAAAAACATGGGAAAATATTGATCTTGGAATTTTTATGGCTTTGAAGAAAAAGATTGTTCTAACAAATTTAAAGGATTTTTCATTAAGTGCTGCAGATGATGTTGTTAATAAGCTATTAAAGTTTGTCAAGTCAGCTAGCCCAAATAATGAGTATGCAGGAATTGCAAAGGGCCCACTTTCTTATAAAGAAGTTGAAAATGGTTATGACAAAAAAATTGATTCTTTAGGTGATAAATCTATTGATTATGTTGAAAAAGCAATCAATAAAGCTCTTGCTTGTGGTGCAAAAAGAACAGCAGGTGTTTTTGAAAATTCTGTAACCAATGTCTCTTTACTGACATCAAATGATGTTAAAGCAACTGATAAAGGAACTCACTCTTATTTTTCAATAAGAGCATTTAACAGCAAGTATGCCTCTGGGCAGAAAGTTGGATTTTCAAGAATGATTGATTTGCTTGATGTTGAAAAACTTGCAGAAGAAGCTGCATTAATATCAAAACAGTCATTAAATCCAAAGCATGGCAAATTCGGAAAGTTTGATGTTGTTTTTGAACCATTGCCTTTTGCAAATATTATTGATAACCTTGGAGGAGCAATGTCTGCGTTTTCAGTTGAGGCAGGGCTTTCCTGCTTAAAAGATATGATTGGAAAACAGGTTGCAAATAAAAAAATAACAATTATTGATGACGGCACACTAAAAAACGGTTTTGCCTCATCAAAATTTGATGCTGAAGGAGCCCCAACCCAGAGAAATATCATGATTAATAATGGAATTTTAAAAACATATTTGCATAACACATCAACTGCCAAAAGATTTAATACAAAGACAACAGCAAATGCTGGCTTGCTTTCACCAGAGCCAACAAACTTAATTGTTAAACAAGGTGATTTTTCAAAGCAGGAACTATTTGAGCAGGTTAAAGACGGGCTTTACATAACAAATCTTTGGTATACAAGATTCCAGAACTATAATACAGGAGATTTTTCAACAATTCCAAGAGATGGCATATTTATGATAAAGAATGGCAAGATAGGCCAGCCAATAAAGGGAATAAGAATAAGTGAAAATATACTAAATCTCCTGAAAAATGTTGCTGCAGTAGGGAAAATGCCTGAAAGAGTGATTGGCTGGGAAGTTGAAACTCCTGTTTTAACTCCCGCAGTATTGGTTAAGAATGTTAATGTTACCAGGCCTGTTGATTGAATTTTTATAGGATTATATTTTTTCCTGCAAGAATTTTATCTAAATCAAGATTTTTCAAAGAAAGATTATAAGCTAATCCTCTATGAATACAATCTTTTATTCCTACATCTTTAATCCAAAAAGGAAATTGCTCTCTAAGTTCATATAGTTCTAATCCTTGAAGCAATTGATAAGGTTTTTCATCTTTTCCAAATATAGTAACCTTAACTTCTGGGTAAACATAAGATTCAGCCAATCTAAATTCCAGTATGCAATCATCAACAGATGTTTTATACACTGAAGCAGAACTCTTTTTTATATTAACCCCTCCTTTATGAAGGTTTTCTAAAGCCCTCTTTCCAATTTCTATTATTCTCTTTTGGTTTATCTCTTTTTTATCAATAAATCTCATAAATATTTGACTATTACGATCTACTTGTGTTCCATACTCAACTAATGAAACCTTTTCAAGTTCAATTGGTATAGAACTAGTTGGTACAAGTGATTCCAAAACCTCTTCCGAAGATTCAGAAGCATATTCTTCCTTTTTAACTTTAGGAGCAGATTCATACGGTCCTTCTATTTCTGAATAACGTAATCTTCTTTCAAAAGCACCCATACAGGGGTAATCATAAAGAACATGAAACCTACTCTTTCTTATAAAATACCCTAAATGATATTTTTCCATTAGTTTTTCAATGGTTTCTATTTTTTCTTTATTCAGCGGAAGTTTCCATCCCTGCTCATCAATTATTTTTTGGATTTTATTAATTTTATAAGGTCTATTTTCACTATATCCAAAGAAAAATTTAATAAAATTCCCTAATGATTTTTTATTGTTCATTTTCAAAATACTCCAATATCCGTTTTTAGCTGATAAAATTTGATCATATAATCCATTCAAGACTTCTTTTCCTTAAGTTTTTGAGCCATTTCACTTCCAAGATATCCCATTATCTCTTCAAGGCCATCATAATGAGTGTACTCAACAAGCAACCATGGAGTAGGTTCTTCAGATGGCGGACGAAATTCACATGGGATTCCAGATTTAAGTATGGCATAATAGGCTTCACGATCCGTTTCCTTAGAATTATAAAATAATACAGGAATTTCTAGGTCGATTTTATTATATTTTTTAACCTTTCCTTCTAAGGTTTCTTTTTTTTCGTTTATTCCTTGTATTTTATTATTCATATTTACCTAATTTATTATAGTTAGCCAATATTAATAGTTTTTATTGACCAAAAGTGCTGTGTTGCATAAATCTATGAGTTAGTTTTTTCTTTTTGGGACTGTTAACTATATTCTGGCTTTAGCCCAAAAATATTTATTTTCTTGTTGCTAGGGCATAAAGAGCATGGCTCTGGCAGAGCCTTGTGTCATATATTGCCTTTTCCTTATCCTCCTCGGGACAGAGCCAGCAGTCTACATCTGAAAAAACAGGAAACGAAATCAGATAAAAAGCCCTTATCTCCTCTTCATCAGTAAGCCCTGAACCATAAGCATTTTTCTCTAACAACAGTTCAAGCTCTGATTTCTCATCGTTGTGGTTTTTCTCTTTAGGCTCTTTCAAAATCATTACCTTATATTTTAGAAATTAAAGATACACTTGTATTATATAAATAATTATTTGTAAAATATATTACACGGTGTTGTATTTTATTAAATTAATAACACGATAAAATCTATTATAATTATCAATTGTTATAATACAACTGTTATCTTTGCAGACACAAAACTATTTAAGCGGAAACTTCTCCCTACTGCCATGGCCCTTGACTCCGAGACCGAGAAAAGAATCCTGAAATTTGTGTATAAGAAGCCCTGCACCATGAGTGAGATTGCATCGCTGATAGGTAGGAACTGGAGGACTGCAGATGTCTATGTGAAGATGCTCAGCCAGAGCTCTGGTGCAATTGCAGTCAGAACTTTCAGAAAGGGCACTAGGGGTGCTTTGAAGATTGTCTACTGGAACAATAATGAACTGATGAACTCCTCTGAAGCGCAGGAGAGGCTATTCGAGCAGATAAAGGCAGGCAGGACAAAGCAGGACTTCTCGCCCTTCAGCATCTACCAGTTTGTTGATGCAAAAAAGAGA
>JAFCBX010000123.1 GCA_017610505.1 Methanosarcinales archaeon
GGATTTAGGATAATGAAGAAAGACTTTGTTATGAATTATATGCACATCCTTCCAAATAAATTTTCATTTACCACAACAATAACACTTTGTGCTGTTGATGGAGGTCACAGCTTTTGTTATATGCCAATAAAAGTGAAAAAAAGAAATACAGGAAAAAGTACAATACACCCAGTAAAAGACACAACTAATTTTCTTCTTTTGCTGATAAGAATGACTATGCTCTTTAACCCATTGAAGGTCTTTATTCCAACTTCACTTTTTCTTCTTATCTTTGGGATAGCTTTCTCAACATATGGCTTGGTTTTTTTTAAAAGTTTTCCCAAATCTGCATCAATTATATTTGTTGCAGCTATGCTAACATTTTTCTTTGGACTTCTAGCTGACCAAGTATCCTTGATGAGGCGCGAAAGGTGAATTACAGAAATAAATTCAGACAAGATCCATAACCAACGTTTTGTGGAAACTGTCAAAAATCTTAGGTTAAAACGTGGAATGAAAGTTCTTAATGTTTGGTCAAGAGATGGGGGCCTTGTACCTTTTATAAGAAAAGCATGTGAGGGTATTGAACTTACTAATTATGAGTTATCACCAAACCTCTGTAAATTATCCAAAAAATTATATCCTAATGAGAAGTTTATACAGGGGTCTTTACATGATTTTCCTTTTAAAGATAATTATTTTGATGTTATAATCTCATTAGAAACATTGGAACATGTTTCCATACCATTGAAATTCTTAAGTGAATGTTATCGTGTTATTAAAGATAAGGGCCAGTTTGTTATGAGTCTCCCCCCAGCAACTGCAGAATATACTTCGCTTATTGTTAATTTGTTCAAGTTGCACCACGGTGAAGGCCCTCACTGTTTCCTTCCTCCACAAATAGTTAAAAGTATGCTGGCTACTTCTGGATTTAAATTATTGCAGCACAAGGGCACACTGTTTTTTTACATTGGACCTAAGTTTTTGGATAAATATGTTCCTCAGTTTTTAAAAAAAATTTTTGGCATAAGGCAGTTTTATATTAGTTATGCTGAGAAGACATACAACCCATCAGCATTGGGTGACCTTTGTCTGAACTGTGGAACATGCTTTGGAGCAATCAAAGATGTATGCCCTGGGCGAATGGTTGATTTTAAAATCCTGAACAGTTATTTATTTGGAAAACAACCAAAAACCCCTCTCGGTAATTATAAATCTGTTTATGTAGGCCATTCAAAAAACAAAGAGGTTTGGATGGGTGGTGCTTCTGGTGGTGTTGTAACACAGGTGCTTTTAGATTTATTAAAAACAGGTAAAATTGATTATGCAGTTACTACTGGTTTTAAAAATGATGCTCCATGGATTCCAGAACCTAAGTTTGTAGAAAATTATAAGGAGGTTATTGATACATCACAGAGCAAGTATACAATAACCCCCACTAACAGCCTTCTAGCAAAAATAAGGAATAAAAAAGGAAATTGTGCAATAGTTGCTTTGCCTTGCCAAGTACATGCAATACGTATGCTCCAGCAAAAGAACCCTATTTTTAAAAGAAAAATAAAATATATTATTGGATTATATTGTGGCAATATATTAAATATAAAATCAACTTATAGCTTAATGCAGCGCTTCA
Source organism: Methanosarcinales archaeon (assembly GCA_017610505.1). GTDB lineage: Archaea > Nanobdellota > Nanobdellia > Woesearchaeales > CG1-02-33-12 > CG1-02-33-12. The sequence goes on from JAFCBX010000123.1 coordinate 1,613, forward strand.
AAATCAAGCCAAGGGATGTAAAAAGAATAGCATTCAGGGAAGGTAATTGGCCTGGAAATTTTGTTATTGAAACAAAAAAAGGAAGAAAATACTCAATAAACAAGTTCTATTGGAATTATCTTATCCCTTTTTATATCCAACCACGTTGTTTGATGTGTATTGATTTAGCAAATGAGTTTGCTGACCTATCTGTTGGTGATGGCTGGTTACCTCGGTTCAGGGAAAAAGGAAATGGATGGTCAATAATTGTTTCAAGAACAGACGCTGGTGAGGAAATGCTTAAATTAAGTAATATATATGTTGAGAAAATAACAGAAAAAGAGGCAATTAATATGCATTCACATGGTTATGATTTTAAAAAAATTGGAGCTTTCATAAGAATAAAAAAAAGAATGAAAAAAGGTTTACCAGTTCCAGAGTATAATGTTGATTGGCCCAAGATAAGCAGAACTCGCATAATCAGGGAATATTTTAATATAAGTGTATTCAGATTTTGTAAAACAAATTTTGCCAGAACCATTGCTAATCTTATTCCTTTAAGTTTAATGGGAAAAATAGTTAACATAATCAGGAAAACATGGAGAAAGAAAACACAAAAGTGATGTAACATGAAAAATCTCAGGTGGGTTCTTAGGTTAATTGGCTTGTTGCTCTTTATTGTTATTCTAAGAAAAATCGATTTAATAAAGATTTTTATGATATTTTCTAAATCAAACATGCCCATTGTTTTTTTATATATAACAATCAATATAATAATAATCTA
>JAFCBX010000124.1 GCA_017610505.1 Methanosarcinales archaeon
GCAGGCTCTTGAACAGGGGGCTGATTTTCTTGTCATTGGAAGGCCAATAAGAAATGCAAAAAATCCAGTAGAGGCAGCTAAGCGTATATTAAAGGAAATGGAGAGTAACTAAAAATGATAAACAAAGAGGAAATAATGAGAAGATTTGAAGAGGCAGGAGCAATACAAAAAGGGCATTTTAAACTAACATCTGGAGTGCATTCTGATGCCTATATCCAATGTGCTCAGATTATGCAGTATCCTGAATTTATTCATAATCTATGCAGTGAGCTTGGAAAAAAGTTTAGGGGAGAGAATATTGATGTGATTGTAGGGCCTGCAATAGGAGCAATTATCATGTCTCATGTAATGGCAATGGTTTTAGGGCCATGGGTCAGGGCAATATTCACAGAAAGGGAAAATGGAAAAATGACCCTGAGAAGGAGTTTTGAGATAAAAAAAGGAGAAAAGGTTCTGGTTGTAGAGGACATTACAACAACAGGAAGCTCTGTAAGAGAGGTTATAGACATAGTTAAATCAAGGCAAGCTGAAGTAGTTGGTGTTGGAGCACTAATTGACAGGAGCGGCGGAAAAGTGGATTTTGGAATCAGGTATGAAAAATTACTAACAATAAAAATGAACACTTATGAGCCAGATAATTGCCCTTTGTGTAAAAATAAAATACCAATAACCAAGCCAGGAAGCAGAGAGATTAAGGTATAAGAATGGAGTTTAAAGGAAAAAACATAATCTCAATAAGGGATCTTTCAAAGGAAGATATCTTGTATATACTGGACAAAGCAAAAGAGATGGATGAAAAAGAGCATCCCTCACTTCTTAAGGGAAAGATTCTTGCAACACTATTCTTTGAGCCATCAACAAGAACTCGGCTTAGCTTTGAATCAGCAATGCACCGTCTAGGGGGAGATGTAATTGGATTTGCAGATGCAAAGATAAGCTCTGTTTCAAAGGGTGAATCATTATGGGATTCAGTGAAAGTTATAGGAAGATATAGTGATGTTATAGTAATAAGGCATCCAATGGATGGGGCAGCAAGGCTTGCCTCAGAAGCAACAGGTGTTCCAGTGATAAATGGGGGCGATGGAGCAAACCAGCATCCTACGCAAACATTGCTGGATTTGTATACAATAAAAAAGAATTTTGGAAATCTTGAGAATCTTAAGTTTGGATTTGTTGGAGACCTGAAATACGGAAGAACTGTTCATTCGCTTGCACATGCATTAAAGCATTTTAATGCAACGATGTACTTCATATCCCCAAAAAGTTTATGCATGCCTGAAGAGCATTTAAAGGAGCTTGAAAAAGAGGGTGTTGAATTTTATGAAACAGAAAACCTTAATGAAACAATAAAAAACCTTGATATCCTCTACAACACAAGAATACAAAAAGAAAGATTTCCAAATCCTGAAAATTACAACAAAGTTAAGGGAGTTTATAAGCTGAAAAAATCAATGCTCAAAAATGTAAAAAAAAAATTTAGGATATTGCATCCGCTTCCAAGGGTTGATGAATTAAATAGAGATATTGACAACACAAAATATGGAATTTATTTTCAGCAGGCTGCAAACGGAATTCCAGTGAGACAGGCACTGCTTTGTTTAATGACAAAAGGCAAAGCCAAAGATAAAGGCAATGTTAAATTATCTAATGCTATAAAAGGAATCAAATGCCCAAATGAAAAATGCATAACAAACCATGAAAATGTTGAAACGTTGTTTTATCCTGAAAAAGATTATCCTAAAAAAGCAAGATGCCACTACTGCGAAAGATGCATTGAAATTGATTAAAAAATATGTAAAAAATGATTGATATAAACACAAGCATTGCAGGAGTAAAGCTCAGAAATCCTACTATACTTGCATCAGGAATCTTTGGCACAAGTTCTGAGCTTATAGAACGGGTTTTTAAAAATAATACGGGAGCAGCCACAATAAAATCAATAGGCCCAAAGCCAAGAGACGGCAATAATAACCCAAGTGTGATTGACTTCGGCCACGGATTATTAACTGCAGTGGGGCTTCCAGGACCTGGCTATAAAAACATAGATACAGAGTTTAATGAACTCTCAAAAATAAAAGAGCCAGTTATATGGAGTATTTATGGAAATAATATAGAAG
>JAFCBX010000125.1 GCA_017610505.1 Methanosarcinales archaeon
GAAAATGATTTTTTAAAACAGCCAACCTCTGAACAATCAGATTTAGCCAAAGCCTTTAAGCTAAAGAGTTTTGCGAATTTCTTTCAAGAAGCTGGAAATTGCACAGACAACACAATTAACGACATGAAACAGTGGCTTGCAAGCGGAGATGCAATCGTTTTTTCATTAAAATCTTTTAATAAGTTTAAGAATGCGTTTAATGACCCTGGATATGTTGTACCGCCTCCCGATCCTTCTGAAAAACCATGCCGTAGCCATGCCATTTTAGCCGTAGGATACAACGACAATCTTTATTACACCGACAAAAATGGTGTGAAACATTACGGAGCGTTTAAGTTTGTTAACTCTAAGGGGCCAGATTATGGTTATAGGGGATTTGTATATGTAAGCTATGATTATATAAAAACTGCAGCTAATGAAGCATGGTGTATGACAGATGCAACTGACCCAAAAGGTTTTACAATAGGGTTAACCCCCGTAAAACAGCGGGTCATGGTTGGAAACAGTATAGTTTCTTCAATTACTTTAAGTAGTTTAGGGGGTTTTAAAAATGAGGTTTCTATATCCGTGTCAGGATTACCAGATGGAATAAGTTCAGTATTAGAAAAAAATTCACTTTTTTTAGACTCTGAAAAAATAATAGAGCTAAAAATTACTTTAGATGAAAAGTTGGTTTTAGGTCAATACAACTTTGTAGTATCTGCAAAATCAGGCAATATTGTACACAAGGTCGGCGGAATAATTGATGTGAAACCTCGCAGTGGATTGCTGATACATATTAGAAATAGAGATGGGGAGCCAGCAAACAAAGTTCTTTTAGTGACTGAGAGCTTATTAGAATATGATACAATGGTTGATGGTAGTGGTTCCTTTTATGTGCCGGATAGCAGTGGTCAATGTAACTTAGTAGCATCATCAATGATTGATCATATTGGTATTATGAAAAATATATCAGCCCCGGGTGAATATACGCTTGATGCAAAGGACCTTTGTCCAGTTAACTTAAGTACAAGAAAAAAGGATAGTTCACTTATGCCTGCATATTTCCGTTTTGTCCCTTCTCCTGATTTGATTATGGAGTTTCCTCCATATTCAGATACAATATTCTTATCCCCGGGAACTTATACTATTACAGCTATTGGTACTAGTGATTTTTATTACCTTGGAAAAACTGATGTAAAAATTAACGCTTCCGAACAGCCAATAAGGATAGATCTTGATGCTTCTTCAATGGAGACAGGAACTTTCACGATATCTTACGACAAGCTTGACAGTGTGTATATATCATTTGTAAGTTTTTTTGGAGATGCAGCGAACTTTTTTGATCACATTGGAGGTCCTATTATGAGCATTTCTTCAGGTACAAAATTTACATTTAGTGCTGGAAAATACCAAATTATGTATCGTTTTGGCATTTATGTTCCAAAAATCCCAGAAACCTGGCGTTTTTCGTTTTACCCCAAGACAATATGCATTTCTAATAAAGATGATATTAATTTGAATTTAGGGGATCAACTTAACGGTATAATCAAAACCGACAAACAATATTATTCTCCAGGAGAAAATGTTAATATAGAAGCATTCTTTGAAGATTCTACAGGCTGGCAGTTCAATAATATTGACTATTATTATAAACCAGGCTATTATATTGGCTCTTATTACGAGCTAATAAAAGGAAACATGACAATAAAAGATCCTGATTCTAATGTAGTTCTTAGTGGAACCGGTGATGAATACTGGTCTAGACCGTTTTGCCCACCTTATAATTTTAAAATTCCGTCTGACTCAAAAGAAGGTAATTATGAAATAATAATAAGTCTAGATACGGGACCATTTCAAGGCGTAGTGTCTGCTTCATACAGCTTCAGAGTTGGAAAAGATACAATTAAGCCAGATTTAATTCTCACGTCTCCAGGCGACGGTTCAACAGTAGATCAAGATTCTATTACAGTTTCAGGCACGGCAACAGACAGTGAATCGGGCATAGATAAGGTAACAATAAATGATAGCGAAGCCTCTCTTTCTTCAGATGGTTCTTTTAGCAAAACAGTTGCTCTCACAGAAGGAACAAATACGATAACAATTATTGCAACGGATAAAGT
>JAFCBX010000037.1 GCA_017610505.1 Methanosarcinales archaeon
GCAGTGGCAAAATGTTCAGCATTCATATTTTGGACAAACTTATCCCCCATCATTTGTATTTGGGGCATATTCCCCTTCAAATGAGTGGACATTATGGAGTGGTGTTCCAATGGAGTAAAAAATGAATGATTTATATTTTAATCTTATAAGTTGGGACCAAATTCAGTATGATTATTTTGGCAAAATAAAACAATCAAAAACAAAGACGGGGCTTGATTTTATAGACAAAACATGGAGCAATGTTCCATTAGAATAGATTAATCAAAAAAGATTAACTATTTAAGAGAAGTCAAAAGGTTTAATAAATAAAAAGGTTTAATTTTAAAGATGAAAGATTTGGTAAAGGCAACTGTGTTGTTTGGAAGCTCTGCAAGGAAAACATCCAGCCAGGGAGATATTGATGTTCTTGTTATAATAGATGACTTAACAGTTAGATTAACTCCAGAGCTGACTGAGGCATACACTTTAATAACTGAAAAGATTATTGCAGAAACCTCAAACATGCTTCATATAACCACATTAAAGCTTACTGCATTCTGGGAATATATCAGGTCAGGAGACCCAGTTATAATAAATATGTTAAGAGATGGAATTGCATTGCTTGACACTGGATTTTTTGAGCCAATACAGGTTTTATTAAAGCAAGGAAGGATAAGGCCAACCCATGAAAGCGTATGGGCTTATTTTGCAAAAGCACCCTCAACATTATATAATTCAAAGTGGCATCTTTTGCAGGCTACAATTGATTTGTATTGGGCTGTAATTGATGCAGCCCATGCTGCACTTATGAAGCTTGGTGAGATTCCACCAACTCCAGAGCATGTCGCTGATATGATGCAAATTCATATGGTTAATAAAGGTCTCATTAGCAAGAAATATGCAGACACAATGAGAAAGTTCTATAATCTCTCAAGGATGATAAACCACAGGGAGATAAAAGAGATTTCTGGCAAGGAGTATGATTCTTATTATAAGGAAGCACAGGACTTTGTCTATAAAATAAGAGAATTTATTGAGGAGAAATAATCTCTTTCTTTTTAAATTTTAACTAGTTTAGTATAGAAATCATTTTATAGCAGTTATACTTATACTACAAAATGGGGGGTGTAGGATGGAACAAGAGCCAAAAACATTAAATGAAATGCTAAATAAAAGTGTTAGTTTACATGGTGACAGGACTGCTTTTAAGGTAAAAAAAGATAATAGATTTGAACCAGTATCTTATAAAGAATTCTATAACAAAGTTGAAAGTTTTGGAACCGGTTTACTGGCTGTTGGCATAGAGAAATTTGATCATATAGGCCTTATAACTGATAATCGCCTTGAATGGATAATATCTGACCTGGCTATTATTGGTTTGAGAGCTGCAGATATTCCGCTGCCAGGAAGCACTGGCTATGAGGACATCTCTTTCAAGCTTAATCACTCAGATTCAAAAGCAGTTATATTTGAGGGAGAAAAACAATTATCTGAGTTCTATAATGTGGAGAAAGAACTGCCTGAAATAAAAAATATAATCTTGCTTGATAAGGTTAATATGTTTGCAAAAAAAGAGGAGTATGTTCCTGAATGGGCAAAACAGTTTGATTTTGAAGAAAACAAAAAAATAAGCAAGGGGTTTGATTCAAAACTTAAATTATTGATAAATAACAGGAATAAAAACATTCTTTTATCGCCAGATGCAAAAAAATATTTAGAAAAATATCTTGATGAAAACACTGAAAATCTCCTGAAGAAAAAGGATGCTGAAGAAACTGGCAGTTCTGTGAAGAAAAGCATATTGAAAAGAGCGGTAGTAATAGACAGGCAATATACTAAAGACCATTCCAATTCAATCTTCTCTTTCGAAGAAATAACTAAAAAGGGCAAGGATTTATTGGATAAAGGAGATACATTATTTTTAAATATATCCAAAAGTGCAGAGCCAGATGATTTGGTCACAATAATCTACACTTCTGGAACAACCGGCAACCCAAAAGGTGTTATGCTTACTAACAAAAACTTTATGCATAATATAAGAAATGCTCCTCCAGCAATAGGAATAAATAAAGAGGATAATTTCTTATCAGTTCTGCCATCCTGGCATATCTACGAGAGAATAGTAGAATACTGTGCAATAAGTGTTGGAGCCTCAACTGCTTACAGCAAACCCTTTAAACAAGTCCTTCTGCCAGACCTTAAAGCAGAAAAACCTACTCTTATGTGCAGTGTCCCTAGAATATGGGAAAGTCTGCATAAAGGAATTAAGGATAATGTTAAAAAAAGTAGTCCTATTAAAAGAGTTATGTTTAACATGGCTATTAGTGTAGGGGAAAAATATAAGGAAGCTGAAAGGATATTAAATAATAAGAATCCTTTATTTGATAGGTCAAATTATGACCCTGAAGAACTAGAACAAGCAAGAAGAACAGTTAAAAGATTGGGCTGGAAATATAAATTTGCTGATAAGATTGTATTTAAGAAGATCAGGGAAGTAATTGGAGAAAAACTAAGGTTTGCTGTTAGTGCTGGGGGAGCACTTACTGAAGCCACAGATATATTTTTCAATACAATTGGAATAAAGGTCTGTGAGGGATATGGATTAACTGAAACATCCCCAGTTCTTACAGGCAGAACAGAAAAGGAATATATTATGTTTACAGTAGGACTACCAATACCAGAAGTAAAAATAAAGATTGTGGACAAATATAATCATAATAAGACATTGCCTAATGGCGAGGTAGGTATTGTACTAACTAAAGGAAATATGGTTATGAAGGGCTACTACAAAAATAAGGAAAAAACAGATGAAGTTATTAAAGACGGGTGGTTTAATACAGGAGATTTGGGCAAGAAGACATATAATGGAAAATATCTCAAGCTGGTTGGAAGGATAAAAGATACAATAGTTTTAAGAGGGGGAGAAAATATTGAGCCATTGGTTCTTGAAGACAAGCTAAATGAAAGTGATTACATTAATCAGGTTATTGTTGTTGGACAGGACAAATCGCGTTTAGGGGCATTAATAGTTCCTGATATTGATGCTTTAAAGGAATATGCAAAAAAGGAAAAGATTGAATACAGAAACATTGAAGAACTAATAGAAAATGAAAATATAGTCTCTTTATTCCAGAAAGAACAAAAAAGGCTGGTTTCAAAAGAGCAGGGATTTAAGCCATATGAAACAGTTATGGGTGTAGGAGTGCTTCCTCAAGAATTCACTATTGAAGCAGGAGATTTAACTGAAACCCTGAAAATGAGAAGATTTGAGATACATGAAAAATATAAAGAAGAGATAGACAAGATATGTGGATAATCTTTATAGCAATATATTTATATCCCTGAATTTTTATATAATTCTATGAAATTTGAGAAAGAAAAAAAAGATTGTTTGAGTAAGATTGACAAGTCAAAAAAAGGCTCAATAGACAAGAAAATAAAAAAGCTTGTTGAGTTAATTAATTTATTAAAAGATTATTATACCACTTCTTCGTGCTCTGGACGCATACTTTTGATAAAAAGGCCAAAATCAGGAAAAAAGTGCGATGTTGGGTTCTTGTTCGAGAGCCATAACAAAGTTAGCTTTGAAGAAATTAAAGTATGTTTAAAAAATATTCCAGAGCAGGATTTATGGTTTAGGCAGGAGTCAATGATATTGCATGTTGCATGCAGAACAATTGAGAATGCCCAGAAAATACTTGACATTAGCAGTATGGCAGGATTCAAGCATTCTGGCATAATAACAACAAGAAAAAAGATTGTTGTTGAGATAATCGGCTCTGAGCAGTTTGATACTATAATTGCAAAGCATGGAAAGCTTTTTGTTGGTGATGAATATTTAAGATTGCTTGTTAATGAAGCTAATAAAAAGCTTGGAATAAACAGCAGGAAGATAAAGAAATTCTATGACCTAATTAAAAGCCTTAAAGATTAAATAACTTGTTTTTTTTGAAAGCATGAATTAAAATGCCTGCAAGAAACACTGATGCAGAGATTATGAGCCCATTTGTATCAATTCCTGCAAAAATGTTTTGTGGATTATTTTGTTTTATTACATTGCTGTTAATTTTAAATAAGGTGTTATTTTTTAATGTGTTATTTTCATTTTTGTTATTGTTGTGGCTTTTATCTGCAAGGTTAAGTTCAGGTTTTTGCACAGATAAATTAACAAGGTTATTATTTGGCTCTATTGTTTTGTCTGCCACAACAAGCTTTGTCCTGATAGCAACAGCAGGACTGAGGCTAATCTGGCTGGTTTTAGAATCTATTTGTTTAATGTAAATATTTGTCTTGTATGTTTTGGAATTAACATTCTGGGGGATATTAACTATTACTTTTATTTTTGTGCTTTTTTCTGCTGGAATTAAAACTTTTTGTGGAATAAATTCAAACCAATCCTCAAAGTTATTTGTATAAATAAGATAGTTTGTTTCTATGTCCTGTGTGTTAAAAATAGTAAATTGTGTTTCAACAGGAACCTCTTTTGACAAAACATTAAAGTCAAGTCTTGCAGGTGAAACACCAATAGCATTTGCTGTTGTAAATGTAAGCAGGAAAATAAGAAATGAAAAAATAATAATTTTCATTTTTAATTAGCAATAGCTGTTATTGTTATAGAGCCAGAGTAAGAACCTATTTTTGTTTCTTCTGGTATGTATAATTTCAAATTAACATTTTCATAACTTGATTCACCACATCCAAGATTAATGTCTGCTATTGTTGGGATATTTAATAAAGGAGCAAATGAAAAACTACTAAACTGGTATTGCAGATTGCTTATATCTATGATTTCTTCACCATTTGTTAAATTTGTACCTCTGATTTCAATGTCAGATACAAAATTTCCAATATTGTGGATAGTTAAACCATTATTTCCATCAAAGGATTTGTTTGCTCCACTAATAATCTCACCAAAATTAATAGTGTCAAAGTTAATATCAACAGCCAAAAGCTCAAGATATTCAAACTCTGTTGTTTTAATTTCCTCTGAACTGCTGTTATCAACTGCTTTTAAGGCTACATCATAATTTCCAGGAGCATCATAAAAGTTCATATTTGTTTTGCCTTCGTAAATTGCTTCATATTCATTTAGTGTCTCTTTCTTCAAAAGTTCTATTTCCATATTTTTTACTGTTGCAGTTACGCTAGAAATATCATCTATGCTGTCATCATCACCTATAACAGCGCTTATTGTAATTTCTTTGTTTTCTCCAGCATTGGGCATTATCTGAAATCCTTCTGTGCTATCATAATCTGGAGAGATAGTTATATTATTAATAGATGGCTTTTTTCCAATAACATTAACATAAATTGATATTATTTTTGGCTCTGCAGTGAGATTTTGCTCTGGGTTAGTGCTGCTAACACTATTCTTCATTCTAGGGGTTCCCCCATGCACAGAACTTTCTTTCCAGCCACTAGTTGTATTTCGCTCAAGTGTTTTATTATTGTTGTACCCCCAACCATCACTTGCATATTCTGTATATTCTATGCTATCAATTATTGTTAAGGTTGTATCATTCAGTGCTATTGTTTCACCAGAATTTGTAAGTATTATTGTAGCTTTTACTATAGTGCAAGTTACATTCGGATAAAATTCCTTGAACTTTGTATCATCCTTCGCGATGATTAAATACTCTCCAGGCTTTATTATTGTCTTGGGTATTGCCTTCCCATCTATTGTCCAACCTGTAAGATTTATTGTCCCCATATCATTGTTATATAGCTCAATCCACTCGTTGCCTGCCCCACCCCAATCATCTGAAGGAGCATACATTATTTCATTAATAACAATTGCATTTGTACTCTTTGCTATAAGAAAAACAAGGCAAAGCCAAACAATCAGACAAAATTTTTTATTATGCATTATTTACACCCCCAAAATTAAACTAGGATAGTTAGCTAAAAAATAGTTTTTAACACTTTCCGAGAAAAAACATTCAAATATTTGTTATAAAAAGAAATCTTTTGCTTTTTATGAAATGTTTACAATTTTTGGTTAGAAAATTACAGAAAAGAAATAATAAAAATATTTAAAATAAAAAAGAAATAATTAAAAAATTACTTTGAGAGTAGTTTGAAGAACATTACCAATAAGATTAGTCCCAATATTACCACGGTAGCTACTAACAAAACAAGATACAAGCTTGTGTCCTGGAATGATATCTCTCTTGTCACTTCACCACCAGTTGGTGCTTCTTCCTCTTCGCCTTCTTCTTCTGGTTCAACAATAATAATCTCTCCTTCTTCTTCCTCTTCTTCTTCATCTTCCACAGGAGTTGTTACTACACACTTTTTTATTATAAGGTTTGTTGAGCCATATGCATTTAACTCGAAGTCTTTGTCATAGTAATCTGATGAATCATAATACATTTTTGTAACTACCTTGTATGTTCCTGGTGCAACATCATCTGCTACTGTTATTGCATAGGATCTGCTCCAGTCATCTCCTTCATCAATTTCAATATCTTCTTCTTTTATATTGATGTCAAGGGCAGTGTTTTGTATTGTCAATATAAGCTCATCCTCATCACTGCTTCCGAAATTAACAAGTTTAACAGAAAATGTGGTTTCTCTGTCGCAAGATAAGGTTGTTTTATCAAACTCTGCTCTCTCAAGATCCATATCATGTTTTTCTTTATCTACTCTAAGAGTAAGTGTCCATTCAACCCTGTGTTCCTGAGAGTATTCAGAATCCTCGCCTTCAACAACAATTTGAACTTCATAGTCATCTTCATCAACATCCATAGGGATGTCAAACTCAACTGATTTTGTTGAACTCCTTTCATCTGCATCAAGGTCAAATTCTTTTGTCTCTTCTTCTAAGTCATCATCACCTTCATCATCAATATTTTTTATTGTAACATAAATAACTATATCCTCTATCTCTATGTCTTCCTCATCTTCGTCATTATCATCAAATAAACTCTTTATCACAAAATCAAATTTAACAGTTGATTTTGGATTGGCTTTATCGCCTATTGTTTCACCATCATCTAAATTTGAATCCTTTTCATTATCAACATAAACATCAAGGTCATATATTTCCAGCATTGATTTTCTTTCTACATTTATTGTAAAAACAGCTGAGTCTGTTGCTGTTCCATCATTAGCAGTTACAGTACAATCGGTTGTTCCTATTGCATCACCAACTCTTGTTGCAGTTAAAATATTGTTTGACATAGCACATGTTGCTATTGAGTTATTCCCATCAACTACGGAGTATGTTAAAGAATCACCATCTGCATCAGAAGCTGAAACAGTTGCTGTATCAGAACTTTCATGAGAATTGATTGTGATTGTTGTTCCTGAACTGATTGTTGGTGCTGTGTTAGCTACTGTAAATGTTTGTATGCCTGTATTGTTCCAAGTGTTATCAGAATCCATAGCATAAATAATCCAACTAAGTGTAGGCTTGTGTAAGGCTGTAACTGTTTTTGTTACATTAGTCCAGCTTATTGAACCAAAATTTACAGTACTATCATTAACCCATGAGCCAG
>JAFCBX010000126.1 GCA_017610505.1 Methanosarcinales archaeon
ATATCTCAGGAGGATCTGACTTAACATTAGATGAAGTAAGCAGGGTTGGAGAGCTTGTAACAGAATCTATGGACCAGGATGCAAATGTTATCTGGGGAGCAAGAGTTGACGATAACATGAAAGGAAAGCTTACTGTTATGACAATCATGACAGGAGTTCATTCTCCGTGGATTATTGGAAAAGAAAACAACAAGCCTGCAAGTGCTTCCACAGGATTCAGTGATGATCTTGGAATTGATTTGGTAAGATAAAATATTTCTTAAATTTTATTTTTAATATTTTAATTTGTATAAACCCCATAGCTATAGCCTGTTTTTTCATAAAACTTATATATAAGGCATAAATTCTAGTTGTTAATAATCATAAAATGGGATTAGGAGGAATAAAAAATGGTTGATTTCAAAATTGTTATTTCAGACCCAAGCACAGGAAAAACATATCAAAAGGAAGTTAAGGACGATGATGCAAGAAAATTCATTGGTCTTAAGATAGGAGACAAACTTAAGGGAGATTTTCTGGAACTTGGCAATGTTGAGCTTGAAGTAACTGGCGGCTCTGACTACTGCGGATTTCCAATGAGAAAGGATGTTTTGGGCGTAGGAAGAAAAAGAATTTTAGCTGTTGGTGGTGTTGGTATAAGAAACAAGGAAAAAGGAATTAAAAAAAGAAAAACTGTCTGTGGGAACACAATACATGCCAAAATATCACAGATAAATGTCAGGGTCTTGGGCGGCAAACCTCTTAAGGTAAAAGAAGAAAAACCCAAAGCAGAGGGAAAGCCTGCTGATGTTAAAAAAGAAGACAAATCAAAAGCTGATAAATCTGAAGCAAAAAAAGAACCTAAGAAAGAAGACAAACCAAAAACTGATAAACCAGAAGGCAAAGCTGATGCAAAGAAAGAAGAAAAAGTTCCGACTGCTGCTAAGCTGGCAGAAAAAAAGAAAGAGGATAAAAAATAAAAAATGCCAAAAACTGCTAAGACAAAGAAGGTCAAAACAAAAAAGAGTCCTAAAACCTCAAAAAAAACAATTAAAAAAGAAAAAAAAATTGAGGAACCTGTCCAGCCAGAGATAAATATTGGATTAGTTGGCCATGTTGACCATGGAAAAACAACCTTGGTTAAGGCATTGTCTGGCAAATGGACTGATACCCATTCTGAAGAACTCAAAAGAGGAATTACAATACGGCTTGGTTATGCAGATACTATTTTTAGAAAATGCCCCAAGTGCAAGGAGCCAGAGTGCTTTTGTGTTAATGAAAAATGCCCAAGATGCAAGACTACAACAAAAGCATTAAGAAAAGTATCTTTTGTTGATGCTCCTGGACATGAAAGCCTTATGGCAACAATGCTTTCCGGAGCTACTATAATAGATTATTCCTTACTCCTTATAGCTGCAAATGAGGAATGCCCTCAGCCGCAAACAAGGGAGCATTTAATGGCCTTGGAGATATCTGGAATAAAAAAAATAATAATTGTGCAAAATAAGATAGATGTTGTTTCAGACGAGCAGGTAATGAAAAATTATAATCAGATAAAAAAATTCATCAAAGGGACTACTTATGATAATTCTCCCATTATTCCTATATCTGCACAGCACAGCACAAATATAGATGCTTTGATACAAACTATTGAAGAATATTTTCCAACACCCAAGAAGGATTCATCAAAAGAGCCCATAATGTTTGTTGCAAGATCTTTTGACATTAACCCGCCCGGCTCTGACCCAATAAAAATAAATGGGGGGGTTTTAGGCGGTGCATTAAAGCAGGGAAAGCTTATGGTTAATGATGAGGTAGAGATAAAACCAGGAAGAGATGTTGAGAAAAGTGGAAAAAAAGTATGGGAGCCAATAACTACAAAGATTATTGGTTTAAAAACAGGCGGCAGCTCTGTAAAAGAGATTTTCCCAGGGGGGTCAGTTGCAATTATGACTCTACTAGACCCTGCTATTGTAAAGTCAGACAGCTTAACCGGGTCTGTTGTTGGAAAAAAAGGCATGCTGCCAAAAGTCTGGTATAATCTTATACTTGAAACACATCTCCTTGAAAGAGTTGTTGGACTT
>JAFCBX010000127.1 GCA_017610505.1 Methanosarcinales archaeon
TCAAGTGAGCATTCCATTGTGGCTTTTAAGGCCTCATTCCAAAGCTCTTCGCTCAGTTTTGATTTTTCAACAACACATTGGATTATGTCTGTTGAATCCCTTAATACTATAAATGCCATTTTATTGCTGTTTCTTACACGATAGCACCATCCTCTTATGTTTACCTGGCCAGTGCCTTTTTCCATTGCTTTCTTGACTGATATAAATTCCATGATTATACACCGCAATATAATAAAAAGGCGTTATTTATAAAATTTTGTAAATTTGGAAAACTATTTAATAAATAACTAAATTCTTTTTAGTATGTTTAATATTCAGTATGAAGATGAAAAGACTGAGGCAAGGGCCGGCCTGTTAAAAACAGCTCATGGCAAGGTTGAAACTCCATTTTTTATGCCTGTTGCAACAAGAGCAATTGGAAAATATATTGGGGCTTTTGATTACAATGAAATTAATGCAAATGCAATAATATGCAATGCTTTTATTCTTTCTTTGCGGCCAGGAATAAATGTAATTGAAAAAGCAGGCGGTTTGCATAAGTTTATGAACTTCAACAAAACAATCTTCACAGACTGCGGAGGATTTCAGATGTTAAGGGAAAGCTTTTTGCAGGGCTCAACAAAAAAAGGGATTAATTTTACAAATCCTTTTGACAACTCAACAGAGCGTGTAACACCTGAAAAAATAATGCATATTGAACAGACTATTAATTCAGATGTTGCAATGGTTCTTGATGATGTTTCTCCTTACGGTGCTTCATATGAGCAGTTTGTCAATTCATTAAAAAACACAAAAAAATGGGCAGAGGAATGCAAAAAATACCACACAAGCAAAAAACAGCTATTGTTTGGAATTGTGCAGGGTGGATTTTTTAAGGATTTAAGAGAAAAAAGCGCTAAGTTTGTTAGTGAACTTGATCTTGACGGAATTGCAATCGGAGGGCTTGCAATAGGTGAGCCAATGAAAGAAATGTTCAAGGCAATAGATTATTCAATGCCTTATATATCAAAAGAAAAAATACATTATTTAATGGGAGTCGGAAGCCCTGACCATTTATTAGACTGCATAAGCAAAGGCATTGACTGCTTTGATTCTGTTTTTCCAACTCAAAACGCAAGGCACAACACTTTATTTACCTCAAATGGCAAAATTGCAATAAAAAAAGCAAAGTACAAATTTGACTTAAGCCCAATTGACAAAAACTGCGATTGCAAAATCTGTAAAAACCTAACAAGAAGCTATCTGCATCATCTGACAAAGATAAATGATCCAGAAGCAAAAAGATATATGCAGCACCACAATCTTCATTTTATGCAGGGACTTATGAAAAAGGCCAGAACAGCAATAAAGGAAAATAATTTTGAAAAATTCAAAAAAGAATTTGAAGAAAGATTCAATAAAAAAGAGAAATAATTATTCTTCTTTAGGTTTTTTCTTAATAAAAGTAGATTTTATATGCAGTTCTTTTAATTGTGTTTCATCAACATCAGAAGGTGAGCCATCCATTGGGCACTGGGCTGCTTTGTTCTTTGGGAATGCAATGATTTCTCTTATATCATGCAGGCAGGCCATTAGAGCAACTGTTCTATCCAACCCAAGGCCCATTCCTCCATGCACTGGGCCTCCATACTCATAAGCTTCAAGCAAAAACCCAAACTTCTCTTTTGCTTCCTCTTTGGTCATTCCAATAAACTTCATTATTCTTTCCTGGAGCTCAGGTGAAGTGACTCTTATAGAACCAGAGCCAAGTTCAGTTCCATTTAAAACCAAGTCCCACAAATCACCAATGACTTCTCCAGGTCTTTTTTCAAAGTCTTTTACAAACTCCTGCTTTGGCATTGTGAACATATGATGCTCAGGATCCCATCTTTCCTTATCTTCATTCCATGAAAAAAGTGGAAAATCCTTTACCCAGCACATCTTAAAATCCTGTTTTTTAACTAAATTAAGGTCATCCCTTAATTTCAACCTTAGCTTGCCTAAATTTTCATTAACTGTTTTATGGGTGCCTGCAACAAACATCAAAATACTTTCTTTTTTTGCCTTTGTTCTTTTCAG